>NZ_NEIO01000011.1:0-169951 GCF_002113575.1 Pseudomonas sp. B8(2017)
CGAACAGCTGAAGGCGGGCCTGGAGGAGTACATCCATTACTACAACCATGACCGCATCAGGCTGAAACTCAATGGCCTGAGCCCTGTCAGCTACAGGACTCAGGCCACTGGCTAAAACTGTCCAACTTTTCGGGGGCAGTCCAGGATCACCACAGGTTCGAATACTGTGAGCACCTTGTAGGAGCTGGCTTGCCGGCGATAGGGCCGGAACAGGCAACACACCTGCCAGGCTGATAAGCTGCACTCAATTTGCAACAGAGCGATCGGGGTAAGCATGACAGTGGATCTGGCCAGCATTCTGCTGGGCTTGGTGGCAGGTGCATTACCTTGCCTGGGTTGGGTCATGCAGGTGCAGCGCCGCCAGGGTGCGCGGCAAGGCGAGCAGGCCTTGCTCGAAGAGCGCCTCAATGCCGCCCAGCTGGCCCTGGCCGGCCTGCAGGCGCAACTGGATGCCAGCCGCGACGAGGTCAGCGACCTCAGCGAAGCCAACACCGTCAAGCAGACCCAGCTGGCCGCCCAGGGGCGTGAGCTGGAACTGCTGCAGATCGAGCGCGACAACGCCCGAGACGCCGCCCACGCCTGGAACCTCGAGCGTGCCAACCGCGAAGCCGAACTGCGCCGCCTGGAGGCCCAGACCGCACGCCTGGACGCCGAACTGCGCGAGCAGCAGGAAAGCCACCAGCAGCGCCTGGAAGACCTGCAGGAAGCCCGCGACACCCTGCGTGCCCAGTTCGCCGACATGGCTACCAAGATCTTCGACGAGCGCGAGCAGCGCTTCGCCCAGACCAGCCAGCAGCATCTCGGCCAGTTGCTCGACCCGCTCAAGGAGCGCATCCAGGCTTTCGAAAAACGCGTGGAGGAGAGCTACCAGCAGGAAGCCCGCGAGCGCTTCTCGCTGGGCAAGGAGCTGGAGCGCCTGCAGCAACTCAACCTGCGCCTGTCCGACGAAGCCACCAACCTGACTCAGGCGCTGAAGGGCCAGAAAACCCAGGGCAACTGGGGTGAGCTGATCCTCGAACGGGTACTGGAGCATGCCGGCCTGGAAAAGGGCCGCGAATACCAGACCCAGGTCAGCCTCAAGAGCGCCGATGGCGAGCGCTTCCAGCCTGATGTGCTGATCATGCTGCCCGGCGACAAGCAGGTAGTGGTGGATGCCAAGGTCAGCCTCACCGCCTACCAGCAGTTCGTCGCCGGCAACGACGAGGCCGCACTCAAGCAGCATGTGCAGTCGCTGCGCAGCCACGTCAAAGGCCTGTCGAGCAAGGACTACAACCGCCTCGAAGGCCTGCACAGCCTGGATTTCGTGCTGCTGTTCGTGCCGATCGAGGCCGCCTTCTCGGCAGCCCTGCAGGCGGAGCCGAACCTGTTCCAGGAGGCCTTCGATCGGCAGATCGTGATCGTCAGCCCGACCACCTTGCTGGCCACCTTGCGGGTGATCGACAGCCTGTGGAAGCAGGAACGCCAGGGCCAGAACGCTCGCGAGATCGCCGAGCGCGCCGGCTGGCTGTACGACAAGTTCGTGCTGTTCATCCAGGACCTGGACGAGTTGGGCAGCCGCCTGCAGCAGGTGGACAAGGCCTATGCCGCCGCGCGCAACAAGCTGTGCGAAGGGCGCGGCAACCTGGTCAGCCGCAGCGAACAGCTGAAGCTGCTGGGCGCCCGCGCCAGCAAGAGCCTGCCGGCCGACCTGCTGGAGCGGGCGCTGTCCGACGAGGCGTTGCCGGACGAAGCGCTTACTGAACCAGGCTCAGATGGCGATTGAGCATGGCGCGCAGGGCCGCCGGCTTGACCGGCTTGGCCAGGTAGTCCAGGCCAGAGGCATGCACCATGGCGATGGTTTCCTTGCTGCCGTCGGCGCTGATCACCACGCCCGGCACCGGCTCACCCAGGCGCGCACGTAGCCAGCCCATCAGCCCGGTACCAGTCTCGCCGTCGTCCAGGTGGTAGTCCACCAGCGCCAGGTGCGGGCGCATGCCCTTGGTCAGCAGGGCTTCGCATTCGGCGCGGTTGCGCGCGGTCCACACCTGGCAACCCCAGCGGCTGAGCAGGCTGTTCATGCCGATCAGGATGCTGTCTTCGTTGTCCACGCACAGTACCTGCAGCCCGGCCAGTGGCTGGCCGCCCTGTTCCACCGGGGCGGTGGGCGCCGGGGCGGCCTGGCGGGCAATCGGTACGCTGACGCGGAACACCGTGCCCTTGCCCGGCCACGAGCGCACTTCCAGCTTGTGCCCCAGCACCCGGCACAGGCCGTCGGCGATCGCCAGGCCCAGGCCCAGGCCCTTCTCGGCGCGGGTCTGGTGGCTGTCCAGGCGCTTGAACTCCTGGAAGATCACCTGCAGCTTGTCGTCGGCGATGCCCGGGCCGCGGTCCCACACCTCAAGCCACAACTGTTCACCCTGGCGCCGTGCGCCCAGCAGGATCGGGCTCTTGCCATAGCGCAGGGCATTGGTCAGGAAGTTCTGCAGCACCCTGCGCAGCAGCTTCATGTCGCTGTCCACCCGCAGGCGGCTGCCGCGCAGGCGGAACTCCAGGCCCTTCTCGGCGGCCAGCACCTTGAATTCGGCACCCAGGGTATCGAACAGCTCGTTGAGGGCAAAGGGCTTGGCATCCGGGGTGATCTTGCCGTTTTCCAGGCGCGAGATGTCCAGCAGGTCGCTGATCAGCTCTTCGGCCGAGCGCAGCGAGCTGTCCATGTGCTGCACCAGTTGCCGGGCCTCTTCGTTCATGCCCTCGGCCTGCTGCGACAAGGCGGCGGAGAACAGCCGGGCGGCGTTCAGCGGCTGCATCAGGTCATGGCTGACCGCAGCCAGGAAGCGGGTCTTGGACTGGCTCACCGCTTCGGCACGGCTCTTGGCTTCGGACAACGCCTGGTTCAGTTGAGACAGCTCTTGGGTGCGTTCCGCCACCCGTTGCTCCAGGCCTTCGTTGGCATCGCGCAGGGCCTGCTCGGCCTCGCGGAACGGGGTGATGTCGGTGAAGCTCATGACGAAACCGCCGCCCGGCATCGGGTTGCCGATCAGTTCGATCACCCGGCCATTGGGGAACAAGCGCTCGGAGGAGTGCGCACGGCCCTGGCGCATCCAGTGCAGGCGCCGCGCCACATGCACCTGCGCCTCGCCCGGGCCGCACAGGCCACGCTCGGCGTTGTAGCGGATGATGTCGGCGATCGGCCGACCCACGCTGATCAGCCCGTCGGGGTAGTTGAACAGTTCCAGGTAACGGCGGTTCCAGGCCACCAGGTGCAGGTTCTGGTCGACCACGCTGATGCCCTGGTTGATGTTCTCGATGGCCCCTTGCAGCAGGGCGCGGTTGAACTGCAGCACCTCACTGGCTTCGTCGGCAATACGCACCACGTCTTCCAGCTGCATGTCGCGGCCTTCGATGGCGGCCTTGACCACGGCGCGGGTCGACGAGGTGCCGAGCACGCCGGCCAGCAGGCGTTCGGTGTGTTCGATCCAGTCGCCGTCGGCGTTCTGGTTGGGGTTGAAGCCCTTGCCCTGGCGGTAGGCGAAGCGGATGAAGCTCTGCCGGGCGCGTTCTTCGCCGACAAAGCGCGAGGCCAGGGTCAGCAGGTCGTCGATCTGCACCGCCAGCAGCGGCTTGCTGCTGGGCCTGGCGCTGGTCTGCTGGCCGATGAAGCGGCCGGCCTGCCAATGCTCGGAAACCCGCGTGCGCGACAGCACCGAGACCCAGGCGAACAGGGTGAAGTTGCCCGCCAGCGACAGCACCACGCCCTGGGTCAGCGGGCTGATCGGCAGGTCAAGCGGGTTGCCGTGCAGCCACGCCAACCCTGGGAACAGCTGCAGCGACCAGCCCACGCTGTGCGCGGCAATCGGCAGCACCAAAGTGTAGAACCACAGGAAAATACCTGCGGCCAGGCCAGCGAACACGCCGCGGCGGTTGGCCTGCTTCCAGTACAGCGCACCGAGCATGGCTGGGGTCAGCTGGGTCACGGCGGCGAAGGCGATCTGGCCGATGGTCGCCAGGCTGGCGGTGGAGCCCAGCAGGCGGTAGCTGACATACGCCAGCAGCAGGATCACCACGATGGTCACCCGGCGTACCGAGAGCATCCAGTGGCGGAACGCCTCGAACGGCCGCTCGGCGTTGGTACGGCGCAGCAGCCAGGGCAGCAGCATGTCGTTGGAGACCATGGTCGACAGCGCCACGGCCTCGACGATGACCATGCCGGTGGCCGCCGAGGCGCCGCCGATGAATGCCAGCAGGGCCAGGCTCGGGTGTGCCTCGGCCAGAGGAAGGCTGATGACGAACGAATCGGAGATCACCGTGCCCGGCAGCAGCATCTGCCCGGCCAGGGCTATCGGCACCACGAACAATGCGGCGAGCGCCAGGTACATCGGGAATACCCAGCGCGCCAGGCGCATGTCCTGGGGTTCGATGTTCTCCACCACGGTGACGTGGAACTGCCGTGGCAGGCAGATGATCGCCATCATCGCCACGGCGGTCTGCACCACCATCGACGGCCAATTGATGGTCTCCTGCCAATAGTCCTGAAGGTGGATCGACTGGCGCGCCTGGCTGAACAGGTCGTCGAAGCCGTCATACAGGTTGAAGACGACGAAGATGCCCACGGCGAGGAAGGCCAGCAGCTTGATCAGTGATTCGAAGGCAATCGCCAGGACCATGCCACGGTGGTGTTCGGTCACGTCCAGGCTGCGGGTACCGAAGACGATGGCGAACAGTGCCAGTACCAGCGACACCACCAGTGCGGTGTCCTGCACGCGGGTGCCGGTGGCGTCGGCATTGGCGCCGATCAGCAGGTTCACCCCCAGCACGATGCCCTTGAGCTGCAAGGCGATGTACGGCAGCACGCCGACCAGGCAGATCAGCGCAACGACCACCGCCAGGGACTGCGACTTGCCGTAGCGCGCGGCGATGAAGTCGGCGATCGAGGTGATGTTCTGTTGCTTGCTGATCAGCACCATCTTCTGCAGCACCCAGGGCGCGAAGATCAGCAGCAGCACCGGGCCCAGGTAGATCGGCAGGAATGCCCAGAGCTGTTCGGCGGCCTGGCCGACCGCGCCGAAGAAGGTCCAGCTGGTGCAGTACACGGCCAGCGACAGGCTGTACACCCAGGCACGCAGCTTCGGCGGCAACGGCGTACTGCGGCGGTCGCCGTAGAAGGCGATGGCGAACATGATGGCCATATAGGCCAGGGCGACCACGGCGATCAGCCCGCTGGACAACGACATGAAGACTCCGAAGCAAAAAGATAACGCGGTCCCGATCAATCAGTCTGGCACGCAGGTGCCGCTTCGTCAGCGCAGACGATGGTCGCAGTGGCAGGTGGTCGCAGGGGGCATCCTGTACTGGCCTCTTCGCGGGCTTGCCCGCTCCCACAGGTACGGCGCTGCCCTCAAGGTATGTGATATCCCTGTGGGAGCGGGCAAGCCCGCGAAGAGGCCAGTACAGCCAACATCAATTACTGCGGGTACCCAGCCAATAAAACACCCCCGCCAGTATCACCGACAACACCAGCAGGTAGAAGATCGCCCCCGGCCACAGATGCACCAGGGCAAACCCCACCATCACCGGCCCCAGCGCCGCACCGAGGTTGGACAGGTTCTGCGCACCGTAATACACCCCACGCAAGTGCTCCGGTGCGATCAGGTCGATGAACATGTACTCGGCCGGGATCACGATGATCTCGCCCAGGGTGAACACCAGCATCGCCAGGCACCACGCCAGCGCCGAACCGGCCAGGGCAAAGCCCAGCAGCCCGGCGATGAACAGGCTCATGCCAGCCAGCAGCCAGGGCATCAGGCGCTGGCGGCTGATGCGGCGGCCGATCAGGTACTGCAGGGCAATCACCGTCACCGCGTTGGTGGTCACCAGGTAACCGATCAGGCGCGCCGCCTCGGCCGGGCTGCTGGTCACCACCAGGTACTGTGACAGGTAGGCGGTGAACTGGCCGAATACCACCGCGCTCAGCACCCCGCCCAGGGTGAAGCATACCAGCCGCCGGTCACGGGCCAGCCCCAGCGCCACCTGGCCAAAGCCGGCCCCGGGCTTGTCCGGTGCACTGGCCTGCAGGCTGCGGTCCCCCAGGCGCCAGTAGGCCAGGCACATGGCCAGGCCGAGCAGGGCAGAGGCGATGAACGGCATATGGTCGTTCAGCTCCAGCATGGCCACGCCCAGCAGCGGGCCGGCGGCGTAGCCGACGTTGCTGAGGGTGTACTTGATGGCGAACACTTCGGCCCGTTCCTCCACCGGCAACAAGGCGCAGAAGCCCGCCTTGGCGGCGATGTCGACCACTGCCAGGGCCAGGTTGATCATTACCAGGCAGAGAAAGAACAGCAGCGCCGAGTTGCTGGCGACCGCGCCGACGAAGGCCAGGGCAAACAGCAGGGTGCTGGCGCTGACCAGTGTGTGGTTGCGCAAGGTATCCACCAGATGGCCGCCATACAGGCTCAGCAGCGAGGCGATGATCAGCGCGCCACCGATCAGCAGGCCGATCTGGCTGATCGGCAGCTGGAAGTTGTCGGCCAGGTACACCACCAGGTAGGGCAGGGTAAGGGCACGGGCGACGGTGAGGGTGAAGGTGGTGGTGAGCAGCAGGCGCACAGTGTGCGGGTAGCGTTTGATGGCGGCGAGCATTGCCACGTCCTTGTTGTGGAATAGCCGAATCGGAGCATATGACAAATGGGGGCTGCTCTGCAGCCCATCGCCGGCAAGCCAGCTCCCACCTCGACCGCATTGATCTCAAGCCATGTGCGGTACCTGTGGGAGCCGGCTTGCCGGCGATGAGGCCGGGACAGGCTTGCTACAGAATCACCGCGCTTGCCAGTCAGTGCATTTCCCATGCAGATTTGTGGCTTGTCGCGCCCGGCGCGCCTCCAATTGAAAAGCCCTCAGGACCAAGGACGATGAGTCACTCCTCGCAATTCACCTTGCTCGGCAAGCGGCGTTTCCTGCCGTTTTTCATCACCCAGTCGCTGGGTGCCTTCAACGACAACCTGTTCAAGCAGTCGCTGATCCTGGCGATCCTGTTCAAGCTCAGCCTGGGCGACGGTGACCGTTCGATCTGGGTCAACCTGTGCGCCCTGCTGTTCATCCTGCCGTTCTTCCTGTTCTCTGCGCTGGGCGGGCAGTTTGGCGAGAAGTTCGCCAAGGATGCGCTGATCCGGGCCATCAAGCTGGCCGAGATCGCGATCATGGCGGTAGGCGCGCTCGGCTTCATCACCAACCACCTGGCGCTGATGCTGGTGGCGCTGTTCGGCATGGGGACTCACTCGGCGCTGTTCGGCCCGGTGAAGTACTCGATCCTGCCGCAGGCCCTGCGCGAAGAAGAACTGGTCGGCGGCAACGGGCTGGTGGAAACCGGTACCTTCCTGGCCATCCTCGCCGGCACCATCGGCGCCGGGGTGATGATGTCGGCTGACAGCTATGCCACCGTGGTGGCTGGTGGCGTGGTCGGCACCGCCGTGCTCGGTTACCTGGCCAGCCGCTGGATCCCGCGGGCCGCTGCCGCTTCGCCGCAAATGCCGCTGGACTGGAACATCTTCAGGCAGTCGTGGGCGATCCTGCGCATGGGCCTGGGGCAGCCGCCGGCGGTGTCGCGCTCGATCGTCGGCAACTCGTGGTTCTGGTTCGTCGGTGCCATCTACCTCACGCAGATCCCGGCCTACGCCAAGGACTGGCTGCACGGTGATGGCACGGTGGTGACACTGGTACTGACCCTGTTCTCGGTGGGGATTGCCTTGGGTTCGCTGCTGTGCGAGCGGCTGAGCGGGCGCAAGGTGGAAATCGGCCTGGTGCCGTTCGGCTCGTTCGGCCTGAGCCTGTTCGGCCTGCTTTGGTGGTGGCACTCCGGCGATGTACCGGCTGCGGCGGCACCGCACGACTGGCTGGCGCTGTTGGGCATGGGCCAGGCCTGGTGGATCCTGCTGTCGATCGTCGGCCTTGGGGTGTTCGGCGGCTTCTACATCGTACCGCTGTATGCGCTGATCCAGGCCCGCACCGCCGAAGACCAGCGCGCCCGGGTGATCGCTGCCAACAACATCCTCAATGCCCTGTTCATGGTGGTGTCGGCAGTGCTCACCATCATCCTGCTGGGCCTGGCCGAGCTGACCATCCCGCAGCTGTTCCTGGTGGTGTCGCTGCTCAATATCGCGGTCAACGCCTATATCTTCAGGATCGTGCCCGAGTTCACCATGCGCTTCCTGATCTGGCTGCTCAGCCATTCGATGTACCGTGTGCAGCACCGCGACCTCGAACGCATCCCCGACGAAGGCGCGGCGCTGCTGGTGTGCAACCACGTGTCGTTCGTCGATGCGCTGCTGCTGGGCGGGGCGATCCGCCGGCCGATCCGCTTCGTCATGTACTACAAGATCTACAACCTGCCGGTACTCAACTTCGTGTTCCGCACCGCAGGCGCCATCCCGATTGCCGGGCGCAACGAAGACCTGGCCATCTACGAACGTGCTTTCGCGCGCATTGCCGAGTACCTGGCCGATGGCGAGCTGGTATGCATCTTCCCTGAAGGCAAGCTGACCGGGGATGGCGAAATCGATGTGTTCAAGGGAGGCGTCAACCGCATCCTCGAAGAAACCCCGGTGCCGGTCATTCCGTTGGCCTTGCAGGGGCTGTGGGGCAGCTTCTTCAGCCGTGACCCGGCCAAGGGCTTTTTCAAGCGCCTGTGGTCGCGGGTGACCATCGTGGCAGGCGCCGCCATCCCGGTGGAGGCGGCGCAGCCAGAAGCCTTGCGTGAGCAGGTCAGCCGCCTGCGCGGCAACCTGCGCTAGGGGAGGGCGTCAGCTGGCGCTGACTTTCAGGCCGACCAGGCCGGTAATGATCAGCGCCACGCTGACCAAGCGTACCAGGGCCATGGACTCGCCGAACAGGATGATGCCGGCGATCACCGTGCCGACGGCGCCGACGCCGGTCCAGATGGCATAGGCGGTACCCAGCGGCAGCTCTTTCATGGCCAGGCCCAGCAGGCCCAGGCTGATGGCCATGGCGGCGACGGTGAGGACGGTGGGCAGTGGCTTGCTGAAGCCGTCGGTGTATTTCAGGCCGACGGCCCAGCCGACCTCGAACAGGCCGGCGAAGAACAGGATGATCCAGGACATGGTGCGTCTCCATCGTTGTGAATGATGGGGCCGTCCCCGGAATGGTCACGCGGTGCGTCGTGAGGTCGTCCTCACAGTGGATACATGGTGCACACCTGCAGCCCTAGGGGCAAGCCTGTACCGGCCCTTTCGCGGGCACGCCCGCTCCCACAGGTACTGCACAGGTCTGAAGATTGTGGAGATCTCTGTGGGAGCGGGCGTGCCCGCGAAAGGGCCAGTGCAGGCAACATCAATGCCTGGCCGGCTCCCCACCTTCTGCTTCTGCCACAGGTTCCCCCATGCGCCGGAACCAGGTCGACAGCAGCGCCCCGGAAATATTGTGCCAAACGCTGAACAACGCACTCGGCACCGCAGCCAGCGGCGAAAAATGCGCCGCCGCCAGTGCCGCGCCCAGCCCGGAGTTCTGCATGCCCACCTCCAGCGCCAGCGACTTGCGCTGTGCCAGTGGCAGCTTGCACAGCCTGCCGGTCAGGTACCCCAGCAAGTAGCCGAAGCTGTTGTGCAATATCACCACCGCCATGATCAGCAGCCCCGACTCGGCGATCTTCGCCTGGCTGGCCGCCACCACCGCGCACACGATCATCACGATACTCACCACCGACACCAGCGGCAGCACCTGCACCGCCGCCTGCACCCGCGCGCCAAGCAGCCGCTGGGCCAGCACGCCGAGCACGATCGGCAGCATCACCAGCTGCAGGATCGACCAGAACATGTCCATGAAGGACACCGGCAGCCAGGCCGAGGCCAGGAACCAGATCAGCGCCGGGGTCAGCAGCGGGGCGAGCAGGGTGGTCACCGCAGCGATCGCCACCGCCAGCGCCAGGTCGCCACGGGACAGCCAGACCATCACGTTCGACGCCGTGCCGCTCGGGCAGCAGCCAACCAGGATCACGCCCACGGCGATTTCCGGCGGCAGGTGGAACAGCTGGCACAGCAGCCAGGCCATGCCCGGCATGATCACGAAGTGCGCGACCACACCCAGCATCACCCGCCAGGGCTGGCGGGCGAGGGCGGCGAAGTCATCGAGCTTGAGGGTGAGGCCCATGCCGAACATCACCAGGCCCAGCAACGGCACGATGGCCACCTTCAGGGCGATGAACCATTGCGGTTGCAGGAAGGCCAGCACGGCGAACACCAGCACCCACAGGGCGAAGGTATTGCCGACGAAGCGGCTGAGGGTGGCGAGGGCACGCATGGGGGCAATTCCTTTTCTGTTTTATGGCTTCAAGAATTTCACTGGCCCTTTCGCGGGCTTGCCCGCTCCCACAGGTACACCACAGTACTCAGAAACTGTGGTGTACCTGTGGGAGCGGGCAAGCCCGCGAAGAGGCCAGTACTGTCTGAGGATATCTCCCAGGCCAGTACCGGCATTTCAAAACCAGTCAGACCCCTTGCGGAATCTCTTCCCCACCCAGTGCCTCGAACAGCACCGGCAGGAATTCGGCAAAGGTCATCATCATCAGCTGGAAGCTGGCATCGAACTGCTGCGCAGCCTCATCGCCACCATCCTGTTCGGCCTGCTCCTGCAGCAGCTCTTCGAACTTCAGGCGCTTGATCACCATCTTGTCATCCAGAATGAACGACAGCTTGTCCTGCCAGGCCAGGGCCAGCTGGGTAACCACCTTGCCAGTGCTCAGGTGCAGCTGGATTTCCTCGCCGGTCAGGTCCTGGCGCTTGCAGCGCACGATACCGCCATCTTCGGCGGTGTCGCGCAGTTCGCACTCGTCCAGCACATAGAAGCCTTCGGCAGCTTGCTGCGACTTGACCCACTCGGTCATGGTGGCAACCGGTGCGATTTTCACGGTGGCCGGGCGCACCGGCAGCGAGCCCATCACTTCACGCAGGGTCGACAGCAGGTCTTCGGCACGCTTGGCGCTGGCCGAGTTGACCAGGATCACGCCCAGGCGCGGGGCAATGGCCGCGAAGATCATCGAGCGGCGGATGAACGCGCGCGGCAGGAAGGCCTGGATGATCTCGTCCTTGATCTGGTCGCGTTCCTTTTTATAGACCTTGCGCATCTGCTCGGTCTCGATCTCTTCGACCTTTTCCTTCACCGCATCGTTGACCACGCTGCTGGGCAGGATGCGTTCTTCCTTGCGCGCGGCAATCAGCAGGTACTCGCCACTGACATGCACCAGGGGAGCGTCTTCGCCCTTGCCGAATGGCGCGACGAAACCATAGGTGGTCAGCTCCTGGCTGGCGCAGGGGCGGGCCGGCTTGCTGGCCAGGGCCGCTTCCAGCGCTTCAGGCTCGAACGGGACTTCCTGGGTCAGGCGGTAGGTCAGCAGGTTCTTGAACCACATGAGGGGCAATCTCTCCTTAATGCATAAGGCGGGCATTATTCTCCGAGCGGTGCTCTCAGGCCAACCCTGTCGGAGTGCCAGTAGCTGTAGCTGAATGTAAAGATGCACGTGGCAACGCTAGGTCTTTGAAAGGCCTGAGGTTTTTTTTGAAAAAAGTTAAAAAAGTGCTTGCCAGGGTACGGGGCCGTCCGTAGAATGCGCGCCACACCGAGACGAAGGGTGATTAGCTCAGCCGGGAGAGCATCTGCCTTACAAGCAGAGGGTCGGCGGTTCGATCCCGTCATCACCCACCACTCGATGTTTAGCGCAGCGGTAGTTCAGTCGGTTAGAATACCGGCCTGTCACGCCGGGGGTCGCGGGTTCGAGTCCCGTCCGCTGCGCCATATTTCACTTCCAGGGCCTACTGAACACCCGGAAGTAACAGAGAAAGCGACCTCAGGGTCGCTTTTTTTGTGCCTGCGATTTGGTGTTTTCGCGAATTTTGCAAAAAGTTCGATAAGTGCTTGCCAGAGCGCCAAGTCGCCCGTAGAATGCGCGCCACACCGAGAGACATGGGTGATTAGCTCAGCCGGGAGAGCATCTGCCTTACAAGCAGAGGGTCGGCGGTTCGATCCCGTCATCACCCACCACTCGATGTTTAGCGCAGCGGTAGTTCAGTCGGTTAGAATACCGGCCTGTCACGCCGGGGGTCGCGGGTTCGAGTCCCGTCCGCTGCGCCATATTCCACTTCCAGGGCCTACTGAACACCCGGAAGTAACAGAGAAAGCGACCTTAGGGTCGCTTTTTTTGTTTCTGCCTTTGGCAAAAAACTATCTTGTATTGCCTGTCAGGGCCTCATCGCCGGCAAGCCAGCTCCCACCTCGACCGCATTGATCTCAAGCCCTACGCTATCCCTGTGGGAGCTGGCTTGCCGGCGAATGGGCTGCAACGCAGCCCCGGCAATCTCAGCGGCGACGCTCTTCTTCCCGTAAGGTGAGCACCTCAACCCCCTCCTCGGTCACCGCCACCGTATGCTCCCACTGCGCCGACAAGCTGTGGTCGCGGGTAATCACCGTCCAGCCATCCTTCAGCGTGCGCGTCCCGCGTCCGCCCTGGTTGATCATCGGTTCGATGGTAAACACCATCCCCGGCTTCAACTTCAGGCCCATCCCGCGCTGGCCAATGTGCAGCACCTCGGGCCCTTCATGCATCTGTTGGCCAATGCCATGCCCGCAATACTCACGTACGACGCTGTAGCCCGCCGCTTCGGCATGGGTCTGGATGGCATGGCCGATATCACCCAGCGTAGCCCCGGGGCGTACCTGTTCGATGCCTTTCCATAGCGCGTCATAGGTGGTGTCGACCAGGCGCTGCGCCTCATCGCTGATCGGCCCGATGCTGTACATCTTTGACGAGTCGGCGATATAGCCGCCTTGTTCCAGGGTGATGTCGACGTTGATGATCGAGCCTTCCTTTAGCACTTCATCGACCTTGGGCATGCCATGGCACACCACATGGTCCACCGAGGTGTTGAGCGAATAGGGGAAACCGTACTGGCCCTTGCTCGCCGGGCGGGCCTTGAGCGTGTCGATGATGAACGCCTCGGCGCGGTCGTTGATCTGCATGGTGGTCACGCCAGGGCGGATGAAGCTGTCGAGGTCGGCGAACACCTGGGCAAGCAGCTGGCCGGCGCGGCGCATCAGGTCGAGTTGGGCGGGGGTCTTGATAATCACCTGGGACATGGGGGGAGTGCAGTGGCTCGTGCTGGAATGTGCCCCAGCATAGCGCCATGGGGTGTGGGGGTGCCATCGCATGGTGCACAGCCTGTACCGGCCTCTTCGCGGGCACGCCCGCTCCCACAGGTACAGCACCGCCCTCAGGCCTTGTGATATCCCTGTGGGAGCGGGCATGCCCGCGAAAGGGGCGGCACAGCTGGCCCATAAATTGCTGTTTCACCTCCATCCAGGGCTATCAACGTCGACAGCCCACAAAACTTCACGACAAAGGCGCCGTGTTGCCCCGCTTGCCCAGCAAGCAGGGGCAGCCGGCGCCTTTTTGCGTTCCCTACAGGAGCCCGCCCATGGCCAACAGCGAAGTGCGCAGCGTCTGCCCCTACTGCGGCGTCGGTTGCGGCATCGTCATGAGCGTCGCCGATGGCAAGGTCGGCAAGATCAGCGGCGACAAGCAGCACCCCAGCAACTTCGGCCGCCTGTGCACCAAAGGCCTCACCGCACACCTGCCGCTGACCGCCGCCGGGCGCATGGAGGATGCCTATGTACGCCAGCAGCGCAGCCAGCAGCCAGCGCGTACCGGCATCGACCAGGCCATTGCCGCCGCCGCTGCGCGCCTGCGCGGCATCATCGACCAGCACGGCCCCGACGCCGTGGCGCTGTACGTGTCCGGGCAGATGTCGCTGGAGGCCCAGTACCTGGCCAACAAGCTGGCCAAGGGCTTTATCCGCACCCGCCACATCGAGTCCAACTCGCGCCTGTGCATGGCCAGTGCCGGCAGCGGATACAAGCTGTCGCTCGGTGCCGATGGCCCGCCCGGCAGCTACCAGGACTTCGAGCACGCCGACGTATTCCTGGTGATCGGCGCCAACATGGCCGACTGTCACCCGATCCTGTTCCTGCGCCTGCTCGACCGGGTCAAGGCGGGTGCCAAGCTGATCGTCGTCGACCCGCGGCGCAGCGCCACCGCCGACAAGGCCGACCTGTTCCTGCAGGTGCGCCCCGGCAGCGACATGGCCTTGCTCAATGGCCTGCTGCACCTGCTCCTGCGTAACGGCCACACCGACCCCGACTTCATCGCCCGCCACACCGAAGGCTGGGACGAACTGCCGGCCTTTCTCGATGACTACACCCCTGACCGGGTGGCCGCCATCACCGGGCTGGCCGAGGCCGACATCATCAAGGCCGCCGAATGGATCGGCAGCGCCAGCAACTGGATGAGCTGCTGGACCATGGGCCTGAACCAGAGCATCCACGGCACCTGGCACACCAATGCGATCTGCAACCTGCACCTGGCCACGGGCGCCATCTGCCGCCCCGGCAGTGGGCCGTTCTCGCTGACCGGCCAACCCAATGCCATGGGCGGCCGCGAGATGGGCTACATGGGCCCCGGCCTGCCAGGCCAGCGCTCGGCGCTGGTAGCGCAAGACCGCGCCTTCGTCGAGCAGCAGTGGCAACTGGCCCCGGGCAGCCTGCGCAGCGAAGGCGGCGAGGGCACGGTGGCGCTGTTCGAGCAGATGAAAAGCGGCGTGGTAAAGGCCTGCTGGGTCATCTGCAGCAACCCGGTGGCCAGTGTCGCCAACCGCCAGCAGGTGATCGACGGCCTGCGCCAGGCCGAACTGGTGATTACCCAGGATGCCTTCCTCGACACCGAGACCAACCGCTACGCCGACATCCTGCTACCGGCTGCGCTGTGGGCCGAAGGCGAGGGCGTGATGATCAACAGCGAGCGCAACCTCACCCTCATGCCACGTGCCGTCGAACCGCCCGGGCAGAGCCTGCCAGACTGGCAGATCATCGCCCGGGTCGCCTGTGCCATGGGCTATGCCGACGCCTTCGACTACCCCGATGCCGAGGCGGTATACGAGGAGATCCGCCGCTTTCACAACCCAAGCACCGGCTACGACCTGCGGGGCATCGGCTATGCCGAACTGCGCGAGCAGCCGCACCAGTGGCCCTGCGCCCCGGGCCGCGACAACCCGCGCAGCTCGCTGCGCTATCGCAACGACGGCAGCAGCCAGACGCTGTTGCACGATGCCCAGGGCGAGTGCCCGGTGTTGGCCTTCCCGACCGCCAGCGGCAAGGCCCGCTTCTTCGCCCGGCCCTGGTTGCCGGCGGCGGAGCTGCCGGATGCCGATTACCCCATGGTGCTGAATACCGGCCGCGTGCAGCACCAGTGGCACACCCTGACCAAGACCGGCAAGGTACCGGCGCTGAACAAGCTGGAGCCCGGACCCTTCGTGGAAATCCACCGCGACGATGCTGCCCGGCTGGGCATTGCCGAAAAGGACCAGGTGGCCATTCGCTCGCGCCGCGGGCAGGCCGTGCTGCCCGCGCGAATCAGCGACCGGGTCATGCCTGGCAACTGCTTTGCCCCGTTCCACTGGAATGACCTGATCGGCGAGCAACTGGCGATCAACGCCGTGACCTGCGATGCGGTCGACCCGCTGTCGCTGCAGCCGGCGTTCAAGCATTGTGCCGTGACCCTGGAGCGGGTTGCCGGTGAGCGCATCGAAGCCCTTGATCTGAACACTGCCAATCCGGAGCCTGCCCGCATGCCGACCGCCACCCTGTCCCGTCTGCTTGGCCTGGACACCCTGCCAGCTCCGGTGCTGGCCGAGGAAGAGCGCCATTACCTGCAAGGCTTCCTGCTGGGCCTGGACCAGGTTCGCGCCGAGGGCGTGCCCTGCCTGCCGGCC
Source organism: Pseudomonas sp. B8(2017) (assembly GCF_002113575.1). Lineage (NCBI taxonomy): Bacteria > Pseudomonadati > Pseudomonadota > Gammaproteobacteria > Pseudomonadales > Pseudomonadaceae > Pseudomonas > Pseudomonas sp. B8(2017). The sequence goes on from NZ_NEIO01000011.1 coordinate 15,801, forward strand.
AGTGCGCCGCTGGCCGCCAACCGCCGGTTGTTCGTCGATGGCTTGCTGGCCGGGCTGTTCGCCCAGCCGGCCGTGCTGCCCGATGCAGCGTTGATAGCACCACGGCACCAGGTGCTGTGGGCTTCGCAAACCGGCAACGGCGAGCTGTTGGCCGAACGCTGTGCCGAGCGCCTGCGCGGTGCCGGCCTCGACGTGCAGCTCAGTTGCATGGAAGCGGTCAGCCCGCGCCAGCTGCAGGGCGCCGCCAGCGTGGTGCTGATCGCCAGCACCTTTGGCGATGGCGACGCGCCCGACAGCGCAGCGGCATTCTGGCAAGCCTTGCAAGGCGAGGAGGGCGCCCACTGCGCCGAACTGCCTTTTGCCGTGCTGGCCCTGGGCGACTCCAGTTACGACCAGTTCTGCGGCTTTGGCCGCAAGCTCGACCAACGCCTGGCCGAGCTGGGTGGGCGGCGCCTGCTGCAGCGGGTGGACTGCGAGCCGGACTTCGACGACGCCTTCGCCGCCTGGCTGGATGCGCTGCTGCCCACGCTAGGCAACGCTGCTGCACCGCAACCGGTCACCGAGCCTGCGCCCGTGGCGGCCTATGGCAAGCAGCAACCCTGGGCTGCCACCTTGCTGGAAAACCGCCTGCTCAACGGCCCGGGTGCCAGCAAGGAAACCCGTCAACTGGTGTTCGACCTGAGTGGCAGCGGCTTCACCTATGCCGCCGGTGATGCCTTGGGCGTGTGGCCGCGCAACTGTCCGGCCCTGGTCGACGAGCTGCTGGCGCTGATGCAGCTCGATGGCCAGACCATGGTTCAGCTGAAAGGCCATCCCGCCATGCCGCTGACCGAAGCCCTGCAAGCGCACCTGGAGATCGCCAAGGTCACCATGCAGCAGCTGCAGGCCTTCGCCGGCAATGCCCCGGACCTGCAGCGCCTGCTGCAGCCCGAGTGCAAGGCCGAGCTGCAGGACTGGTTGTGGGGGCGGCAACTGGTCGATGTGCTGCGCACCTTCCCCCAGCAGCTGCCGCTGGCCAGCTGGCTGGAGCTGCTCAAGCCGTTGCAGCCGCGCCTGTACTCGATCAGCTCCAGCCCGCTGGCGCACCCGCAGCAGGTGCACCTGACCGTGTCCACGGTGCGCTATGGCGCGCGCAAAGGGGTGTGTTCAAGCTTCCTTGCCGACCGTGCGCAGGCGCTGAAGGTTGCCATCTTCCCGCAGGTGTCGAAGCACTTTCGCCTGCCCGAGGACGACAGCGTGCCGGTGATCATGGTCGGCCCCGGCACCGGTATTGCACCGTTCAGGGCCTTCCTCGAAGAACGAGAGGCACGTGGGGCGAAAGGGGCCAACTGGCTGTTCTTCGGCGAGCAGTACGCGGCCACCGATTTCTATTACCAGGAGCAGCTGCAGGCCTGGCAGGCTGCAGGGCACCTGCGTCTGGACACGGCGTTTTCACGCGACCAGGCCGAGAAGGTCTACGTGCAGCAGCGCATGCTCGAGCAGGGCGCGCAGCTGTGGCAGTGGCTGGAGGCGGGGGCGTACTTCTATGTGTGTGGCGATGCGCAGCGCATGGCCAAGGATGTGGATGCGGCGTTGCGGGCGATCGTGGCCGAGCATGGCGGCATGGATGCAGCGGCGGCTGCGGCTTATGTCGAAGCGCTGGGCAGGGCCAAGCGGTATCGGCGGGATGTGTATTGATGTGCTCCAAGATGGGGAGTGATGCACTTGGAATGTGCATTTACTGTACTGGCCTCTTCGCGGGCAGGCCCGCTCCCACAGGTACTGCACAGGTCTGAATAAACGTGGAGAACCCTGTGGGAGCGGGCGTGCCCGCGAAGAGGCCGGTACAGGAAACAGGGTTGGCACACTCCCTGCTTTATCCCAGTTACAACAAAGCCCACTGATCAACGGCGATCAACCCGGGCCCCCTACCGTGATGAATACAGGCAAAGGCGCCTGGAGCTTCGGCTCCAGGCGCTTTTTTTTTGATCGAGGATCGGCTTATGAAGGCAACAGCGAGCAGCGGGCAACGAGAGCGACTGGTCATCGTCGGCAACGGCATGGTCGGCCACCATTGCGTCGAACAACTGGTCAGCCGCGGCGCCCTGCAGCGCTTCGAAGTGCATGTGTTCGGCGAAGAGCGCCAACGCGCCTACGACCGCGTGCACCTGTCCGAGTACTTCGGCGGCAGCTGTGCCGAAACCCTGGCCCTGTGCGAGCAGGACTTCTACGGTACCAACGGTGTGCACCTGCACCTCGGGGAAGCGGTGCTGGAAATCGACCGTGAGCGCGGCGAAGTGGTCACCGCGGAGGGCCGCTATGGCTACGACCAGCTGGTGCTGGCCACAGGTTCCTACCCCTTCGTGCCGCCGATCGAAGGTTCCAGCGGCAATGCCCGCCTGGTCTACCGCACCCTTGACGACCTCGACGGCATCCGCGCTGCCGCAGCCAGTGCCCGCCGTGGCGTGGTAGTGGGTGGTGGCCTGCTTGGCCTGGAAGCAGCCAACGCCCTCAAGTCGCTGGGCCTGGAAGCCCACGTGGTGGAATTCGCCCCGCGGCTGATGCCGGTGCAGCTGGACGGCGAGGGCGGTGCCGCGCTCAAGGCACAGATCGAAGCGCTGGGCGTTGGCGTGCATCTGTCGCGCGCCACCCAGTCGATCAGTGCGGGTGAAGACTACCGCTACCGCATGAACTTCGATGGCGGCGAGCACCTGGAAACCGACCTGATCGTGTTCTCTGCGGGTATCCGCCCGCAGGATGCCCTGGGCCGTGCCTGTGGCCTGGACATCGCCGCGCGTGGCGGCGTGGTGATCGACAACCATTGCCGCAGCAGCGACCCACGCATCTTTGCCATCGGCGAGTGCGCCTCGTGGAACGGCAGCGTGTTCGGCCTGGTCGCCCCGGGCTACAGCATGGCGCGCAACCTGGCGGCATTGCTGATGGGTGAAGCCGCTGGCGAATTCACCGGTGCCGACATGTCGACCAAGCTCAAGTTGCTGGGCGTGGATGTCGGTTCCATCGGCGATGCCCATGGCGCCACCCCGGGCGCACGCAGCTACCGCTTCATCGACGAAGCCAACAGCGCCTACCGCCGGCTGGTGGTGGATGCCAGCGGCAAGCACGTGCTCGGTGCGGTGCTGGTCGGCGACAACAGCTACTACGACACCCTGCTGCAGTACGCCCAGAACGGCATCGCCCTGCCAGCCGACCCCGCGGCACTGATCCTGCCGCAAGGCGGCGGCGCACCGGCCCTGGGTGCTGATGCGCTGCCCGACAGCGCGACCATCTGCTCGTGCCACAACGTCAGCAAGGGCGCGGTCTGCGCCGCCATCGACAGCGGCTGCGGCGACCTTGCCGCAGTCAAGGGCTGCACCAAGGCCGCCACCGGTTGTGGTGGTTGCGCGGCACTGCTCAAGCAGGTGTTCGAGCACGAGCTGACCGCCCGTGGCGTGGCGGTGGACAAGAGCCTGTGCGAGCACTTCGCCTACACTCGTCAGGAGCTGTACGGGCTGGTGCGGGTAGAGGGTATCCGCACCTTCAACGAACTGCTCGAACGCCACGGCAAGGGCCACGTTGGCTGCGACATCTGCAAGCCGGCGGTGGGCAGTATCCTCGCCTCGTGCTGGAACCAGCCGATCATGGACCCGGCGCTGGTGCCGCTGCAGGACACCAACGACACCTTCATGGCCAACATGCAGAAGAACGGCACCTACTCGGTGGTGCCGCGCATCCCCGGTGGTGAAATTACCCCCGACAAGCTCATCGTGATCGGCCAGGTGGCGAAAAAGTACGACCTGTACACCAAGATCACCGGCGGCCAGCGCATCGACCTGTTCGGCGCCCAGTTGCACGAGCTGCCGCTGATCTGGGGCGAGCTGATCGAGGCCGGCTTCGAAACCGGCCATGCCTACGGCAAGTCGACCCGCACGGTGAAATCGTGCGTCGGCAGCACCTGGTGCCGTTACGGCGTGCAGGACAGCGTCGGCATGGCCCTGCGCCTGGAAGACCGCTACAAAGGCCTGCGCAGCCCGCACAAGCTCAAGTTCGCGGTGTCCGGCTGCACTCGCGAATGCGCCGAGGCACAGAGCAAGGACATCGGCGTGATCGCCACCGACAAGGGCTGGAACCTGTACGTGTGCGGCAATGGCGGCATGCGCCCGCGGCATGCCGAACTGTTTGCCACCGACCTCGACGACGAAACCCTGGTGCGCCTGATCGACCGCGTGCTGATGTTCTACATCCGCACCGCCGACAAACTGCAGCGCACCTCGGTGTGGCGCGAGAACCTGGAAGGTGGGCTGGACTACCTGAAGCAGGTGATCATCGACGACAGCCTGGGCCTGGCCAGCGAGCTGGAGGCGCAGATGCAGCATGTGGTCGACCAGTATGAATGCGAATGGGCCAACGCCCTCAACGACCCCGAGAAGCTGAAGCGCTTCCGTACTTTCGTCAACGACCGCCGCGCCGACCCGGACGTGCACTTCGTGCGCGAACGCGAACAGCGCCGGCCTGCTGCGCCACTGCACCTGATCCCAACCGTCGAGGAGGCTGTCTGATGAACCTGTCCAATGCTGCTGTGAAAACCCACGAGAACTGGCAGGCGGTGTGCCAGGCGGATGACCTGGTGGCCGATTCCGGGGTGGTGGTCTGGCTCGACGGGGCCCAGGTGGCGCTGTTCTACCTGCCGGGGCAGGCGCAGCCGCTGTACGCGGTGGACAACCGCGACCCGCGGTCCGGCGCCAACATCATCGGCCGCGGGCTGGTGGGCAGTGTGCAGGGCGAGCTGGTGGTGGCGGCGCCGTTGTACAAGCAGCACTTCAGCCTGCAAAGTGGCGAGTGCCTGGAAGATGCCGGGCAGCGGTTGCGGGTGTGGCCGGTGCGGTTGAGTGGAAGTGCTGTGGAGTTGGCGGTGGCCTGATAAATCGCTGGGGGCGCTTTGCGCCCCTTTCGCGACACAAGGCCGCTCCTACAGGAAATTGCGTCCCCCTGTAGGAGCGGCCTTGGGTCGCGAAAGGGCTGCAAAGCAGCCCCAGGATCTTGAGTCAGATAACCAACCCCAGCGGCTTACGCCCTGCAAACACATCCACCAGGCTGGCCACCACCATCTCGCCCATGCGCGTGCGGGTCTGCACCGTGGCGCTGGCCCGGTGCGGTTGCAGCACCACATCCTCTCGCTCGAACAAGGCCTCGGGCGCCCGTGGTTCATCGGCAAACACATCCAGCGCTGCGCCCGCGATCTCGCCGGCCTCCAGCGCCGCGATCAACGCTGGCTCATCCACCAGCTTGCCGCGCGCGATGTTGATCAGGTACCCCTGCGACCCCAATGCCCGCAGAACCTCGCGGTTGACCAGCGCTTCGCCTTTGTCGGCTGCGGCTGCCAAGATCAGCGCATCGCTGCCCTGGGCCAACTGTACGAGATCCGCTTCGAAACCATAGGGCACATCCAGCGCCTGCAGGTCGGTATAGCGAATCGGGCAACCGAACGCCGCCGCTCGCTGCGCCACGGCGCGGCCGACCCGGCCCATGCCGACGATGCCCACCCGCATGCCTGTCACCTGGCGGGCCAGTGGCAGCGGTGCCAGCGGTGTGGCGCTGGTGGCCCAGTGGCCTGCGCGTACGAAACGGTCGCCGGTGCAGATGCCACGGCACAAGCCGATCAGCAGACCGATGGCGAGGTCGGCGACGTCCTCGGTGAGGGCGCCGATGGTGGCGGTGACCCGGATGCCGCGATCACGGGCATAGGCCAGGTCCACTGCGTCGGTGCCGACGCCATTGACCGCGACCACTTCAAGGTTGGGCAGGCGCGCCATCAGCGCCTGGCTGATGCCGGTGTGGCCACCGGTGATCACACCGCGAATATTGCCGGCATGCTGGTTGACGAAGGCGTCCTTGTCGGTCTGTTCGTAGTAGCGGTGCACAGTGAACAGTTGGTCCAGGCGCTCGCGGATTTGCGGGATGAGGATCGGGCTCAGTTGCAGGACTTCGGGTTTCATCGGTCACTCCATCAGGAACAAAGGTCAGCCACGGCCTACGAACGGCATGTTGCTGGCCATCACGGTCATGTTCAGTACGTTGGCGTCCAGCGGCAGCGCGGCGATGTAGCGCACCGCGTCGGCCACATGGCGCACGTCGAGCATCGGTTCGGCGGCGGTCTCGCCATTGGCCTGGCGCACTCCACGGGTCATGCGCTCGGACAGCTCGGTCAGGGCGTTGCCGATGTCCACCTGGCTGCAGACGATGTTGTACGACCGACCATCCAGCGCCAGTGCCTTGGTCAGGCCCAGCACCGCGTGCTTGCTGGCGGTGTAGGGGGCGGTGAACGGGCGCGGGGTGTGCGCCGAGATCGAGCCGTTGTTGATGATTCGCCCGCCCTGCGGCTGCTGGCGGCGCATCAGGCCGAAGGCGGCGCGGGCGCACAGAAACACGCCGTCGACGTTGGTGGCGATGACGTTGCGCCAGTACTCCAGCGGCAGCTCGTCGACCGGTACGGCGGGGGCGTTGACCCCGGCATTGTTGAAGATCACATCGAGGCGGCCATGCACCTCCTCGATGGTAGCGAACAGTTGCGCAACGCTCTGCTCGTCGCGCACGTCGGTTGGCACGGCCAGGGCTTCACCGCCCGCTGCCTGAGCCTGTTCGACCACTGCTTGCAGCGGTTCTGCGCGGCGCCCGGCGAGGACCAGGCTGAAGCCATCCTCCAGCAGGGCGAGGGCGACGGCGCGGCCGATGCCGCTGCCAGCGCCGGTGACCAGGGCGATTTTCTTGTTTTGGCTCATGTGGGGCTCCGGTAGATTCAGGCAGCGCTGGCGGCTTGTCCGGCAGGGCGGGGGCCGACGCGCAGTTGCAGTTCGCCGATGCCATCAATGCCGGCGTGGATCGTGTCGCCCGGGTTGAGCGGCGCCACCCCGGGCGGGCTGCCGGTCATGATCAGGTCGCCGGGGCGCAGCGGCAGTTGGCGGGACAGCCTGCTGATCACCTCGGACAGGGCCCAGGTCTGCTGGCGCAGGTGCGCACGCTGGCGCTCCTGGCCATTGACCTGCAACCACAGCGACGCGTCCAGCGGCCAGGCACATTCGCTGGCGGGAACGATGGCGGTCATCGGTGCCGAGGCCTCGAACACCTTGGCGCCTTCCCAGGGCAGGCCCTCGGCCTTGGCTTTGCGCTGGTGGTCGCGGCGGGTCAGGTCGAGGCCGGCGGCAAAGCCGAACACATGTGCCAGGGCATGCTCCGTGGCAATGTTGGCACCGCCCTTGGCGATGGCGGCTACCAGTTCGATTTCGTGGCAGAACTCATCGGTCTGCGGCGGAAAGGGCAGCTCGCCCTGCGCCTGGACCACGTTGCTCGCCGGTTTCATGAAGAACACAGGCTCCTGCGGTGCCGCTCCGTAGGATTCCGGCCAAGGGTAGTTGCGGCCCAGGCAGAACACCCGGCCGACCGGGAAGCGCGCAGCGCTGCCGCGGATCGGCAGGCTGACGGTGGCCGGTGGGTTGAACAGGTAGGTCATGGGTGGATCCTCCGTACTGGAGTGGTCAGCGTAAGTCAGCGGCTGGCCGGTAAAGTTGGACGAAAACGGGGATGGCTTGGACTATCCAAGCAACCTGTAGCGGCTTCTTTGCGGGCAAGGACAGACAACGCTCAAGCTGCGGACTTCAGCTCGATGCGATACAGCTTCCCGAGCAGCAGCGAGTAAGAGAGGGTGCCCATCAACGCCACGGCGCCGATGAACCAGAACGCCATGGCAAACGAGCCGCTGGCATGCACGATCGCGCCAATCACGATCGGCGTGACGATGCCGCCAATGTTCGCCGCCAGGCTGGTGACCCCGCCGGTCAGGCCGATCAGCTCCTTGGGCGCTACTTCCGACACCGCCGCCCACGACGCCGAGGCGATGCCCTGGGCGAAGAACGCCAGGGTGAGGATGGCAATGCACAGCACATTGGAGTCGGTGAAGTTCACCAGCACGATCGACATGCCCAGCATCGAACCCACCACCAGAGGCAGTTTGCGGGCGAACGACAGCGAGTAGCCCTTGCGGATCAGCAGATCGGAGACGATCCCCGCGAGGAGGATGCCGACCGTGGCACCAATGAACGGCATGACGGCGAAGATGCCGACCTTGATCAGCGTCAACTGGCGCTCCTCGATCAGGTAGGTGGGGAACCAGGTGAGGAAGAAATACAGCGCCGAGGTGCTGGCGAACTTGCCAAGGCAGATGGCCCAGACCTGGCGATAGCGGAACAGCTCAGCCACCTGGCGCCAGGCAAAACGGGTGCGCGCCCGGCTGCTTTTCACCAGCCCGCCGCCGCCTTCGATGTAGGCCAGCTCTTCCTTGCTGACCTTCTTGCAGTTCAGCGGGTCGCGGTACAGCCATAGCCACACCGCGCCGAACAGGATGCCGACCAGGCCGGTGCTGTAGAACACATGGCGCCAGTCATAGGTGGTTGCCAGCCACAACAGCGCGCCGGTGAACAGCGCGGTGCCCAGGTACTGGCCACACACGTAGATGCTGCTGGCCAAGCCGCGTTCACGGGCGGGGAACCACACCGTGACCGCACGGCTGTTGGCCGGAAATGCCGGGGCCTCCATGGCACCGACTGCCAGGCGCAGGCCGAACAGCGAGGCAAAGCCGCTGGCCAGGCCCTGGGCCACGGTGACCGCAGACCAGCTGATCAGCGATACGCCGTAGGTCAGGCGCGAACCGAAACGGTCGGCGATGAAACCGGCAGGCACCAAGGCCAGGGCGTAGGTCCAGGCGAAGGCGGAGAAGATCAGCCCCATCTCGACCTTGTCCAGCCCCAGGTCCTTGGCCATGAACGGCGCTGCGATGGAAATGTTCACCCGGTCGACATAATTGATGATGGTCGCCACCAGCAGCAGCGACAGCATGAACCAGCGGCGGCGGGTGGGCAGGCGCTGGGCAGGGGCCGCGTCCAGCGCGTATGACGACGCGGTGCGGGGGGTAGGCGTGCTCGACATGAGTCGACCTCGTTTGTTGTTGTTGGTAGAGGTTGGGCTGCAGTCCCTTTTCTAAGGTGGTCGTACAACAGCGTGAATGCAACGGCCGTTTTAGACCGTTTTTTTCACAGGAGACGGGGTATGGCAGCGCTGTCCAAGAAAATCAGCGGGCTGGGTTTTGCTCGGTTTTCATGCTGAAGGTCGCGTTTTTTGAGGGCTGCACGGATTTCCGGTTGCGCTGCTTTTTGCAGAAGGGGTTAAATCACCAAATCTAGACATCGTACAACTAGGCCGTGCCTGCCACTGCTTCTTCGCGGGCAAGCCCGCTCCCACAGGTACAGCGCAGGCTTCAAGTTTTTTGGAGACCCTTGGGAGCGGGCTCGCTCGCGAAGAGGCCACAACAGGCGGCGCCACACTCACTGAATGGAGCAAGCCGAATGCCCCCCAAGCGCGAGGTCCCGACCTACGTCATGCAGCAGCGCAGCGAGCTGATGGATTTCTATATCCGCGACCAGCGCGGCCGTCCCGCCGAGACCGCGCCGCACCGTCACGAGTACTTCCAGATCCAGGTCAACTTCGGCGGCGATACGGTGCAGCACATCGGCAGCGTGCAGCGCCCGTTCACGCGCAACACCCTGGCCTTCATCCTGCCGCATCGGGTGCACGTGATACCGCACCCGGACGACAGCGACTTCGTGGTGATCAACTTCTCCCAGACCTTCCTCTTGCCACACCTGGCCTGCGACCCGATGGACCTGGAAGAGGTGTCGATCCTGCAGGCGCCGGAACTGTCACCGTTCCGTTTCCAGGAGCACCTCGACTTCAGCCTCGATGAGGCTGACTTCGCCGAGGTGCGGCAGATCCTCGAACGCATGCGCACGCTGGATGCCAACCGCCGGTTCGGTAGCCGTGAAATGCTCAAGGGCCTGCTGCTGCAACTGATCGGCCAGGTCTGCGGCCTGTACGCCGAGCCGCTGCGCGAACTGGCCGATAGCAATGCCGCCCAGCTCAGCCGCCGCGCCGCGCTGGGCCGCATGAGCGAGTACCTGCGTCGGCACATCGATGACCCTGACCTGAACCTGCAGAAAGTCGCCGCCGCTACTTACCTGTCACCGACCTACCTGACCCATTGGTTGCGCAAGGAAATCGGCAAGACTTTCAGCGAGCTGGTGCTGGAGCGGCGTATGCATACTGCGCGCAACTACCTGCTCAATGGCAGCCGCCCGGTGGGTGAGGTGGCGCGGCTTTGTGGCTTCGCCGATGAAGCCTACTTTTCCCGGCGCTTTCGGCAGATTCATGGCTTGCCGCCGGGGCAGTTCCGCCGCCAGCAACGCGACCCGGATACGCCGCAGGTGGCGATGCGGTAAGCTTGGCGACATGAATCTCGACACCCGCATCAAGTACCGCCACCTGCTGTGCTTCCTGGAGATTGCCCGGCAGGGCAGCCTGGCCAGGGCTGCCGACATCCTGGCAATCAGCCAGCCAGCCATCTCCAAGACCCTCAAGGAGCTCGAGGACCTGCTGGAAACGCGCCTGTTCGCGCGCAGCCGCCAGGGCGTCGAGCTGACCCCGGCCGGCACGCGTTTCATGCGCTATGCCGGGCCCAGCGTGCAGGCCCTGCGCGATGGCGTCAGCAGCCTGCGTGGCGAAGCGCGGGCGCCGTCGCAAGTGCGCATCGGTGTGTTGTCCACGGTCGAAGGCCTGCTCATGCCCGAAGTGCTGTGCCGCCTGCACCAGCGCCATGAGGCGCTGGTGATCAGTGTGGTCACCGGGGTCAGCGCGCAGCTGCTCGGCCAGTTGCGCCTGGGCGAACTGGAACTTGTGGTCGGGCGCATGACCGACAGCCCGCAGATCCAGGGCCTGTCGTTCGAGCACCTGTACAGCGAGTCGATGAGCCTGGTGGTGCGGCCCGGCCACCCGCTGCTGGCCGGCACGCCGGTGGAGCGGGCGCAGGTGGGCCGTTACCCGTTGGTATTGCCGCCCGCAGGCACCACCATCCGCCAGCATGCCGACAGCCTGTTCGTGCAATGCGGCATCCAGATGCCCGCCCAGCGCCTGGAAACCCTGTCGCTGGCGCTGAGCCGGCGCTACCTGCTGGGCAGCGATGCCGTGTGGGTGGCGCCGCGCGACGCGGTGTTGCTCGACCTGCGCCGGGGCGAGCTGGTCGAGCTCGACCTGGGTGTGCGCGAGCCAGGCGGCTCGGTCGGCATCTGTCGCAATGCCGCCTTGCCGCAGAGCCTGCCTGGGCAGTGGGTATGCGAGGTGTTGCGTGAGGTGGCAGGGCAGTACCGAGAGGGCAGCTACCCCTGAACGCAGGTTTGGCCCTTTCGCCGGCAAGCCAGCTCCCACAGGGATAGCACCTGCTTCGGGGCCTGTGGTCAACCTGTGGGAGCTGGCTTGCCGGCGATAGGGCCAGTGCAGGCTTCTCAGCATTCAGCTAAATAAATTCCCCGCAAAACCGGGCAAAGGCGCCGCAACCGATCAATACTGGCCAGTGGCTGCACATCCTTGGATGAATAAGCGTTTAACTACTGAACTTCCTTACCAAAACCGGCTCCTATGCCGGTAGCCATTGGTCATGGCCGCCTGCTAAGCTCGCGGCTTTACCCTGATTGCCCTTTTGGCGCATGAACAAGGAAATAGCATGAAACAGCATCGTTTGGCGGCTGCGGTTGCCCTGGTAGGCCTGGTACTGGCTGGCTGTGATCAACAGACCAGCAGCCCCGAGCTGAAGACTCCGGCACAGAAAGCCTCCTACGGTATCGGCCTGAACATGGGCAAGAGCCTGGCTCAGGAAGGCATGGAAGACCTTGATTCGAAAGCAGTCGCCCTCGGCATCGAAGACGCCGTTGGCAAGAAGGAACAGCGCATCAAGGACGAAGAGCTGGTAGAGGCCTTCACCGCGCTGCAGAAGCGTGCCGAAGAGCGCCTGGCCAAGGCTAGCGAAGAAGCCGCCTCCGCCGGCAAGAAGTTCCTCGAGGAAAACGCCAAGAAGCCAGGCGTGGTCACCACTGCCTCGGGCCTGCAGTACGAAGTGGTCAAGAAGGCCGACGGCCCGCAGCCCAAGGCGACCGACGTGGTCACCGTCCACTACGAAGGCAAGCTGATCGATGGCAAGGTGTTCGACAGCTCCGTCGAGCGCGGCAGCCCGATCGACCTGCCGGTCAGCGGCGTGATCCCGGGTTGGGTCGAAGGCCTGCAGCTGATGCACGTCGGCGAGAAGTACAAGCTGTTCATCCCGGCTGAACTGGCCTACGGTGCGCAGAGCCCAAGCCCGCTGATCCCGGCCAACTCGGTACTGGTATTCGACCTGGAACTGATCGCCATCAAGGATCCGGCCCAGCTGCAAGGCGCCGAGCCGGAAGCGGAAGCTCCTGCCGAGGCCCCGGCCGAAGCGCCTGCCAAGTAACACTGGCTGGCCCACGCAAAACGCCCCGTCCTGACGGGGCGTTTTCGTTTGTGCCGGGTAGTTGGACGAACCTGCAACTGCTGATACTGTCCGAGGAAATGCAGCGTGAAGAAGCAGAATGCTTCTGACGCAAACCGTTTGCGGCGTACGCACCCAAGGTGTGAAACGACTGTGTAAAAAACGCCCGATCTGACCGGGGCCCTTGCCTGGCAGGCACCTGGGGTCGGAAACGTCGCCCTGTTCACAAGGTTATCCACAATAAATGTGGATAACCTTTTCCTCTTGGAGGCTCCATGAGCGCACCCTGGAATTTCGCCCGTTTCCTGCCCTTGGCCGAGCGCCTGCTCAGCCGTGGCCGGTTGCCGGCCTTGCTGTTTGCGGTAGCCCGCAAAGGCCCGCGCATCGGCCAGTTGCGTGAAGACGTGAAGCTGCTGCAGTCGCTGTGCCTGGCCTGGTGGCGCGGCGAGTATCGCGCCATCAGCCCCAAGGCGCTGGTCACCATCGTCGCCGGGCTGCTGTATTTCGTCAGCCCCATCGACGCCATCCCCGACTGGCTGCTGGGCGTGGGTTTCCTCGACGACATCGCGGTACTGGGTTGGGTGCTGAAGACCGTGGCTGACGAACTGGCGCGCTTCAAGGCCTGGCGTGACAACCAGGCGCCCGAACGGCTGCGCGTGGTCGAGCGCCTGCCGGCCACCCCCGAAGCGCTGCGGTTGGAACGCAACACGCAGTGAAACTGGCCGCAACCGCAGCGCAACTGCACAGACCCCAGAGTTGGTAATATAATTGGCATAAGGGTTATGCCTACGGATTACATGCTGTAATCCTTTTTAAAGGGGTTTGTAATGGGTATTCAGGTCATCAGCCGGGACGGTCAACCCGAGTACGCCGTCGTTCCCTGGGAACAGTACCAGGCACTGCTCAAGGCCGCAGGGCAGGCACCCGCCGAGGTGGTTGCCAGTGAAGCACAGGGCGATGCAGCCAGTGCGCCATTGCCGGCCTTCAGCGAAGTGGCACAGATTCGCCAGGCCAAGGGCATTGCCCCTGAGCAACTGGCGCGCAATGTCGGGGTAAGCCCGGCTTACCTGGCCATGATCGAATCGGGCGAACGCCAGCCGGATGCTGCCATCCGCCGAGCCCTGGCCTGGCATCTGGGGGTGGCTGGCTGGAGCGAGCCATCATGAGCCAGGTCAGGATCAGCCGTCAGCACTGGGATAACCTGCTGGGCGAGCTTGACCTGGCCCGTCGTCAACGTCACTTGCTGACGTATCGAGCGCTGATCGAGCGCTTGCAGTTGCCCAGCCCGGCCATGCAGACGCTGACAGCCGCGCTTGAGTACCTGGCGGTGCTGGATGCCCGCGCCGAGCAGCCATTGCGCAGCTCGCTGGTGATCAGCCAGGGTGCCAGCCGTTTGCCGCGTACCGGCTTCTTTGAATGCGTTGAACGGTTGGGCCGATTTTCCGGGCCGGTCGACGGCATGGAAGCGGCCTCATGGCATGCCTCCGAGGTGGTCAGGGTGTTCGAGTACAGCTACCCCGAAACGGCCTGAAGCGTTACCTGTTCCGGCCTCTTCGCGGGCACGCCCGCTCCCACAGGTACAGCACAAGGCTCAAGATCCGTGATGAACCTGTGGGAGCGGGCATGCCCGCGAAGAGGCCATAACAGGCAGCGCATCCCTGTGGATCAATCCACAAGCCCTGCCATCGGCATCTACCACCTCCAATACCTCCAGGTGCCGGTGCCGGCCAAACAGCTCCAGCAACTGCCCAATCGTCGCATTGAGCCGCACCGTCGGCTGTTCGGCCTGCGGAACGCTCATCAGCGCCGGTAGCGGCCTGCTTTCGCGCGCTCCCAGCTCCTGCGGCCGCCCCAGCAGGTAGCCCTGCACCAGGTCCACGCCCATCTCCACCAGCACCGCCAGCTCTTCCGCCAGCTCGATGCCTTCGGCAATCACCTGCGCCTTCGACGCCCGAGCAATCTGCAAAATCGAACCTACGAACTCACGCTTGAGCGGGTCGCGGTGGATGCCGTCGATGAAATGTCGGTCGATCTTCACGTATTCGGGGCGCAGCTCCGACCACAGGCGCAGGCTCGAATAACCCGCCCCCAGATCGTCGATGGCAATCGAGAAGCCCATGTCCCGGTAGTGGTGCAGGGCATTGGACAGCAGCTGAAAGTCGTCGGTCGGGGTGTGTTCGGTCAATTCGATCACCACCCGGCTGGGCGGCAGGCCGACCTGTTCGAGCAGTTTCAGGGTCTGCCCGGAGGGGTAGTGCGGCTCCAGCAGCGATTCCGGCGAGATGTTGAGAAACAGCTTGCCCTGCAGCTGCTGTTCGCTGAAACGCCGGCAGGCGCTTTCCCGGCAGGCAGCCTCCAGCTCGGTCAGGCGGCCGGCCTGGCGGGCGATGGTAAACAGGTTCAGCGGTGCGTGCAGCGGGCTGTTGGAGGGCCCTCGGCTCAATGCTTCATGGCCGAAAACCCGTTGCTCGCTCAGGCACATGATCGGCTGGAACAGACTGTGGATGCTGCGTTGAGCCAGGATGGCACTCAAGGCACTGAGCTGTTCGGCGACGGTCATGACGTATTCCTGAAAATGAAAGGGCCGGGCGTTTCCACGCCCGGCCCCTCTATTTCACGACAGCGCGATGACTGTTTGATGACAAGCGAAACTAATTTGCCATCATTGCCGCAGTGCCTTACTTCTTGGCCACCTTGGTGCTCGCACTCAGGTAGTCGATCAGGATGCGACCGGTTTCCGACAGGTAGGCATCGTCTTCCGGCTTGGTGTTTTCATCCTCGGTCGGCAGCGCGTCCTCGTCCTCTTTCTTCAGCTCCTTCAGCGGCTCTTCACCCTTGGCCTTGCGGCGGATGTTCTCTAGCGCCAGCTGCTTGGCCTCGATTTCGTCGTGGCGTGCACGGCGGTCCTGCTCGTTGAGGCTGACGGTCTTCTCGTTCATCAGCTTCTGGGTCAGGGCCAGGCGGTCGCGGATGTAGGTGAACTCCGCGTCCTTGTCGCTGCGCGCTTCATGCTGCGCCTTGAGCTGGGCCAGGAACGGCTTGAACGGGTCGGCCGCCGGCTTGACCACCGGGCGAATGGTGTCCCATGGCATGGCCTCGGGCAGGGCGCTTTCGCCGATTTCCTTGGTGTCGATGATCGACGGGTAGTCGATGTCCGGCAGCACGCCCTGGTGCTGGGTGCTCTGCCCGGAAACACGGTAGAACTTGGCCAGGGTTAGCTTCAGCTCGCCATGGTTGAGTGGCTGGATGGTCTGCACGGTGCCTTTGCCGAAGGTCTGGCCGCCGATGATCAGCGCACGGTGGTAGTCCTGCATGGCACCGGCGAAGATCTCCGAAGCCGAGGCCGACAGGCGGTTGACCAGCAGTGCCAGTGGGCCCTTGTAGAAGGCACCGGGGTTTTCGTCTTCCAGCACGTCGACACGGCCGTCGCTGTTGCGCACCAGCACGGTCGGGCCTTTCTCGATGAACAGGCTGGTCAGCTCGGTGGCTTCCTGCAGCGAGCCGCCGCCGTTGTTGCGCAGGTCGATGACCACGCCGTCGACTTTTTCTTTCTGCAGTTCGGTGAGCAGCTTCTTCACGTCCCGCGTGGTGCTCTTGTACTCCGGGTCACCGGCGCGGTAGGCCTTGAAGTCGAGGTAGAAGGCCGGGATCTCGATGATGCCCAGCTTGTAGTCGCGCCCGTCCTGCTTGAGCTTGAGCACCGACTTCTTCGCTGCCTGCTCTTCGAGCTTCACCGCCTCGCGGGTGATCGACACGATCTTGCTGGTCTGGTCGCTAGGCGCGTTGCTGGCCGGGATGATCTCCAGGCGCACCACCGAGCCTTTCGGGCCGCGGATCAGCTTGACCACTTCGTCCAGGCGCCAGCCGACCACGTCGACCATTTCCTTGTTGCCCTGGGCCACGCCGATGATCTTGTCGGCCGGTGCCACCTGCTTGGTCTTGGCCGCCGGGCCAGCCGGCACCAGGCGCACGATCTTGACCTGGTCGTTGTCGCTTTGCAGCACTGCGCCGATGCCTTCCAGCGACAGGCTCATGTTGATGTCGAAGTTTTCCGCGTTGTCCGGCGACAGGTAGTTGGTGTGCGGGTCGTAGGACTGGGCGAAGGTGTTGATGTAGGCCTGGAAGATGTCCTCGGCACGGGTCTGGTCCAGGCGCGACAGTTGGTTCTTGTAGCGCTTGGTCAGGGTTTCCTGGATTTGCTTGGGTTCCTTGCCGGCGATCTTCTGGCGCAGCACTTCGTCCTTGACGCGTTTGCGCCACAAGTCGTCGAGCTCGGCCTGGTCCTTCATCCACGGGGCGTCCTTGCGGTCGATCAGCAAGGTTTCCTTGGCGTTGAAGTCGATCTTGTCCACGCCCTTGTTCAGCTCGGCCAGGGCGAAGTCCAGGCGTTGCTTGACGCGGTCCAGGTAGCGTTTGTAGATGGTGAAGCCCGGGTCCAGGTTACCGCTCTTGAGGAAATCGTCGAATTGCGTTTTCCATTTGTCGAATTCGGCGATGTCGGCGGCGGTGAAGTAGCTGCGCGCCGGGTCCAGCAGCTTGATGTAGCTGTCATAGATGATGGCCGAACGGGCGTCGTCCAGTGGCGGCTTGCTGTAGTGGTGGCGCTTGAGCAATTCCACCACGTTGAGGCTGGCGACGATCTCGTCGCGGTCCGGCTGCAGGCTGTCCCACTTGTTGGCGGCCGCCGCATTGCCGCCGAGCGTGAGGCTGCCCAGGCCGATCATCAGGGCCAGGGCGGTGCTTGGGAGGAAATGCTTCATGCTGATTCGACGTGGAGGCAATTGATCACGCATAGTAGGCCGTCTTTTCCGTTCGCCGGTTCCATGGGAGCCGGGCGCATACTGCAAAAAGCCTGGGACATGCTCACCCAGGCTCGGTCATATGATTCAACTATGGAGGCACTGTGAAGGCATTGCAAGGCGTTGACGGACATGTGGCTTGGGTCGAGGCGCAGCGCCCGACCTGTGACGCTGGCCAGGTACGTATTCGCGTAGCCGCAGCGGGGCTGAACCGCGCCGATCTGCTGCAGATGAAAGGTTTGTATCCACCACCGCCAGGCGCCAGCCCATACATGGGCCTGGAGTGCGCCGGGGTGATCGAGGAAGTGGGTGCCGGTGCCGACTGGCGGGTGGGTGACCGGGTGTGCGCGCTGCTGGCCAGCGGCGCCATGGCCGAGGAAGTGGTGGTGGATGCCCGCCACGTGCTGCCGGTGCCCGAAGGCCTGAGCCTGCACGAGGCGGCGGCGTTGCCGGAGGTGTATGCCACTGCCTGGCTGAACATCTTCCAGCTGGGTGGCGTGAAAGCCGGCGAGAAAGTGCTGGTGCACGCTGGCGCCAGCGGCGTTGGCTCGGCCGCCATCCAGCTGTGCAAGGCATTCGGCAGCCCGGTGTGGGTCAGCGTCGGTTCGCAGGACCGCCTGGCCTACTGCGAGGCGCTGGGCGCCGCCGGCGGTGTGGTACGCAACGAGAACCTGGATGCGCTGGAAGGTTTCGGCCCGTTCGATGTGATTCTCGACCCGGTGGGCGCCAGCTATGGCGAGCTCAACCTCAAGCTGCTGGCGCGTGACGGGCGCTGGGTGATCATCGGCCTGATGGGCGGGCGCAAGTTCGAGCTGGACCTGGCACAGGTACTGGGCAAGCGCCTGGAGATTACCGGCTCCACGCTGCGCAACCGCGACGACGGCTTCAAGGCCGAGTTGCTGCGCGATTTGCAGCAGCAGGTTTGGCCGCTGTTTGCCGAAGGGCGCCTGTCGCCGCAGCTGGTGGATACCTACCCGGTGGAGTTTGCCCAGGCGGCGTATGCCGAGCTGGAGACCAACCAGGTGTCGGGCAAGCTGGTGATGGTGATCGACCCTAGTCTGGTGTAAGCAGGCCTGGCCCTTTCGCGGGCACGCCCGCTCCCACAGGGACCGCACAACATTCAAGTTTGTGGTGATTCCTGTGGGAGCGGGCGTGCCCGCGAAGAGGCCCACACAAATCTTCAGCTCCAGCTCAGAACCGGCCAGCCATTGATCTCGGCATGCTCCCGCAACACCGCATCCGGGTTCACCACATGCGGATGATCCACCCTCAGCAACAACGGCAAATCGTTCCGCGAGTCGGAATAGAAACTCGCCCCCTCCAGGTTCTCCTGCTCCTGGTCCAGCCACTCCAGCAACCGCATGATCTTCCCTTCGCGATAGGTCAGCACCCCGTGGGTCTTGCCGGTATAAACCCCGTTCACCGCCTCCAGTTCGATCGCCAGATACTCGTCCACCCCCAGCCGCGCCGCAATCGGCCCGACCAGGTGCGTACCCGAAGCCGAAATGATCAGGATGCGATCCCCGCGCTTGCGGTGCTCGGCAATGCAGCGGCAGGCGTCGCCGTAGATGATCGGCTCGATCACCTCTTCGACCCACGGCGCCACCAGGTGCTCGACCTCTTCCAGGGTGCGCCCGGCAATCGGCTCCAGGCTGAAGGCCATGTACTCCTCCATCCGCAGGTGGCCCCTGCCATAGGCCTCCATCAACTCATGGTCGCGGCGCAGGAATTCCTTGCCGTCGACCCAGCCCAGCCGGGCCATCTGCTCGCTCCACAGCGACGCGCAGTCGCCGTGGATCAGGGTTTCGTCCAGATCGAAAATTGCCAGTGCCATGGTGTTGATTCTCCTTAGGCCACTTCTCGTAGCGCCGTGGGGTCGATCGACAAGCTTACCCGTTGCCCGTCCGCGTGCAGGTCGGACGGTGAGCGGTTGAGCACGTCGACCACCAGTTCCACCTCGCGCACCCGCACCCGGTAGCGGATCACGTTGCCCAGCAGGCTGTGGCTGTGCACTTCGGCGTCCAGTTCGCCATTGATGCCCAATGTGATCGACTCGGGGCGGATCGCCAGGCGGCTGGCCACCGGGCGCTGCAGCAGGCGGCTGGCGCTGTCGGCGTCGAGCAGGTTGTAGTTGCCGATGAAGCCGGCGGCAAACAGGTCCACCGGCGCAGTGTAGAGGGTTTCGGCATCGCCGCTCTGGACGATGCGGCCCTGGTTCATCAGGAAGATGCGGTCGGACATGGTCAGCGCCTCTTCTTGGTCGTGGGTGACGAAGATGGTGGTCAGCCCCAGCTCGCGCTGGATGGCGCGGATCTGCTCGCGCAGGTGCTTGCGGATGCGCGCATCCAGCGCCGACAGCGGCTCGTCGAGCAGCAGCAGGCGCGGGCGGGTGACCAGTGAGCGGGCCAGGGCCACGCGCTGGCATTGGCCGCCGGACAACTGGTGCGGGTAGCGCCCGGCGAAGTTGCCCAGTTCCACCAGCTCCAGCGCCTCGCGTACCCGGGCTTGGCTTTCTTCTGCCTTGACCTTCTGCATGCGCAGGCCGAAGGCGACGTTCTGCTCCACGGTCATGTTGGGGAACAGCGCATAGCTCTGGAACACCATGCCGATACCGCGCTTTTGCGGGCTCAGCGGCACGATGTCATGGCCGTCGAGCAGGATCTGCCCGCTGTCCACCGGGGTGAGCCCGGCGATGCAGCGCAGCAGCGTGGACTTGCCGCAACCGGACGGGCCAAGCAGGGTAACGAACTCGCCGCGCTCGATACGGCAGTCGATGTTCTCGAACACCGGGCTGCCGGCGTAGCTTTTTTGCAGTTTCTGTACGCTGACGAAGCTCATGTCAGGTCTTGTCCTTGTTCAGGCGGTTGGCGACCCAGGTCAGTACCAGCACGAAGGCGAAGTACGAGATCACCAGCGCGCTGTTGAAGTGGCCGCTGCTGTTGCGCATGTTGTTCAGGTAAACCTGCAGGGTCTCGTAGCGGGTGCCGACCAGCAGGTTGGCGAACACGAACTCGCCAAACAGGAACGAGAACGACAGCAGCAGTGCCACCATCAGGCCCTTGCGCAGGTTCGGCAGCACCACCAGCAGCGCCGCCTGCCAGGTGCTGGCGCCCAGCAGCTGGGCGGCGTCCATCAGGTCGCGCAGGTTGATCGCCTGCAGGTTGTTGGTGATGGCCCGGTACATGAACGGCAGGGCAATGGTGAAGTAGCAGCCGATCAGGATCCACGGCGTGCCGACCATGGCCATGGGCCCGCTGCCATACAGCTGCAGCAGCCCCACCGACGACACTACCGGCGGCACCGCGAACGGCAGCAGGATGAGGATGTTCATCAGCGCGTCGAGCCTGGGGAAGTGGTAGTGCACCACGAACAGCAGCGGCAGGATCAGCACCACCGACAGCAGCAGCGCGCCCACGCACACCAGCAGCGACTGGCCGAAGGCAGCCAGGAAGCGCGGCTCGCTCCACAGCGCGATGTACCACTTGAAGGTCAGGCCGCTGGGCAGCAGGCTGGCCGACCAGCTGGTGGCCAGCGAGTAGAGCAGGGTGCCGGCCAGCGGCAGCAGCAGGATGAGGAACAGCAGGTAGACCACGGCGCGGTGGTACCAGCCGCCGGAGCGGGCGTCAGCGCGCATGGTAGCTCCTTTTCAGCAGCCATTGATGCACCACAGTGACCAGCGTCATCAGCCCCACCAGGACCATCGCCAGGGCGCTGGCCAGGTTGGGATCGAGGCTGATGTCACCGGCCACCAGGCCGGCGATGCGGATCGGCAGTACGTTGAAGTTGCCGGTGGTCAGCGCGTACACGGTGGCATAGGCACCGAGGGCGTTGGCCAACAGGATGACGAAGGTGCCCAGCAGTGCCGGGGTCAGCACCGGCAGGCCGATGTGCCGCCAGAATTGCCAGTGGTTGGCGCCCAGCAGCGCGGCCGACTCGCGCCAGTCTTCACGCAGGGCGTCGAACGCGGGGTACAGCAGCAACACGCCAAGCGGGATCTGGAAGTAGGTGTACACCAGGATCAGCCCGCTCTTGGAATAGATGCTGAAGTCCTCCAGCAGGCCGACCTGCTTCAGCAGCAGGGTCAGCGCGCCGTTGAAACCGAGCAGGATGATGAAGGCGAAGGCCAGCGGCACCCCGGCGAAGTTGCTGGTCATGTTGGCGAAGGCGCTGACGAAGTCGCGCAGCTTCGAGTCCACCTGGCGCAGCGAATAGGCGCCGAGGGTGGCGATGACGATGCCGAACAGGCTCGACCAGAAGCTGATCTCCAGGCTGCGTTGCAGGGCCTGCAGGTAGAACTTCGAGGCGAATACCTTGCTGAAGTTGTCCACGCCCCAACCTGCTTCCGATTGCAGGCTGTTGATCGCCACCCAGGCCAGCGGGGCGATCTGGAAGATGACGAAGAACACGGCGAACGGTAGCAGGCAGAGCAGGGCCAGGTAGCGGCCACGGGCGCTGCTGCTCTTGGGTGTGGTCACTTCAGCAACTCCCGACAGACACTCTTGTCATGCGGTGCGCCGAGCAGCTCGCAGATGGTCCCGCACAGCTCGGTCTGCAGCGGTTTGGCCGCAGGGTCGAGGCTGAAGGCATCGCCGAAGACGAACAGTGGCACTTCGCGCTCCTCGGTCAGCAGGCCATTGTGCGAGCGGTCGTTGTTCATGCCGTGGTCGGCGGTGACCATTACCTGGTAGCCCTCTTCGAGCCAGCCCGGCAGGTAGTCGGCCAGCAGAATGTCGGCGCTGCGCGCGGCGTTGCGGTACTGGCTGCTGTCCAGGCCGTGATGGTGGCCGACATCGTCGATGCTCATCGGGTGCACCAGCAGGAAGTTGGGGGCGTGGCGGCGGCGCAGGTATTCGGCATCGGCCAGCAGGTGCGAATCGGGGTAACGGTCGTCCCAGTAGAACAGCCCGTGCTGGATCGGCAGTTTCGGTGCGTGGGTATGGCGGTCGCGCTGCGGGTCGAAGGGCGAGCGGTTGTACAGCTCGCTCATCCAGTGATAGGCCGCCGCCGCAGTGCCCAGGTTGGCCTCGCGGGCGTAGTGGAACACGCTGCGCTGGTTGGACAGGCGGTTGACGTTGTTGTGCACGATGCCGCTGTCGATCGGCGGCACACCGGTGAGGATGCACTCGTACAGCGGCCGCGACAGCGACGGCAGTTCGCATTCCACGCGGTACAGCGCGGCACGGTCGGCCTCGACGTAGGCGTGCAGGTGGCCCATGGCGTGGTGGGCGACCTGGTAGTTGAGGCCGTCGAGCAGGACCAGGATGACGTTGTGTTGCATGGTGGCTCCAGTCATAAACCGCGTTGCCTTCATCGCCGGCAAGCCAGCTCCCACAGGTCTACCACAGGATTCAGACCCAGTGGGGTACCTGTGGGAGCTGGCTTGCCGGCGATGAGGCCTGTTCAGGCGCTACAGAAGATAGCCCCTTACTCCATCTCGATGATCACCTGCTCCTGCCACATCTGCGGCAGTTTCTTCGAGCTCGCTTCCCAGGCCTCGGCATTCTTGATCGGCTGCGCGGCCTTGTACTGTTCGTTGGGCAGCAGCTTGGCCTGCACATCGTCCGGCAGCTTCAGGTGCTCGGCACGGATCGGCCGCGCATGCCCCTTGGCCAGGTTGATCTGCCCGGCGTCGCTGAAGATGTATTCACGCGTCAGCTTGGCCGCATTCGGGTGCTTGGCGTACTTGTTGATGACGGTGGTATAGCCGGAGATCACCGAGCCATCCGACGGGATCAGCACTTCGAAACGCTTGGGGTCGATCTGTTCACGGTAGCTCAGGCCGTTGAAGTCCCACACCACGCCCACTTCCACTTCGCCCTTCTCCAGGGTCTGGATGGTCGGGTTGGCCAGCGACAGGCGCTTCTGCTGGGCCAGCTTGGTGAACAGCTGCAGGCCCGGTGCCAGGTTGGTCTCGTCACCCTTGTAGGCGATCGCAGCAGCCAGCACGCCGTTGGCGGCCTGGGCAGCGGTGCCGACATCACCGATGGCGACCTTGTACTTGCCTTTTTCCAGGTCATGCCAGGAGGTTGGCCGCTCGCCTTCCTTGACCAGGTCCTTGTTGATGATGAAGGCGATGGTGCCGGTATAGGCCAGCGCCCAGTGGCCGTCCTTGTCCTTGGCCCACGTCGGCACCTGGTCCCAGGTGCTCGGCTTGTACGGCTGGCTCACGCCCTTGCTCACGGCGATCGGGCCGAAGGCGGCACCCACGTCGCCGATGTCGGCGCTGGCGTTGTCCTTCTCGGCTTCGAACTTGGCGATTTCCTGGGCCGAGCTCATGTCGGTGTCGCTGTGCTTGAGGCCGTACTTGCTGGCCAGATCTTCCCAGGTGCCTTTCCAGTTGGCCCAGGCATCGGGCATGCCCACGCTGTTGACGTTGCCTTCCTTGCGGGCGGCGTCTTCCAGGGCCTTGAGGTCGGTATCGGCGGCCATGGCCGTGGTACACAGGGCGATGGCCGAACCGAGCAGTGACGCCATGAACAACTTTTTCATCCGAAGCTCCTTGGGTGGGTGCCTTTAGCGATGGTTGTTATGAGTGAAGCCGTTGTCTGGTGACCGTTGGTCTAGGTCAGCAAACCTTGAGCCAAGGTAGGCTGCTTGCGTGACAGTTTGATGTAGGGAAGGGCCGGTGAAGGCCCTGAAGCTACAGCGTAGACCACGCAGCCGCCCCGGTTCTGCTGGGTTGGCGCGTTTCTGGCAGTGTCTGGCCAAAGCCTTTGTCACAGGATGTTCATCAGCCCTGCCTAGGCTTGCACTATTCTCCAAGTGCCCTGTTCTGGGGCTGGACTAGTCCAGATAGGTAACCTTTGATGCAGTCGATGCCACCGCGTGCGGTAACAGCCATCTGTCACGCTCTGCAGGAGCAGATCGAGCACGGCCTGCTGGCGCCGGGCGGCAAGCTGCCGGCCGAGCGCAAGCTCAGCGAGGTGTTCGATACCACGCGCATTACCCTGCGTGAGGCGCTGGTGCAGCTGGAAGCCCAGGGGCTGATCTACCGCGAAGAGCGTCGCGGCTGGTTCGTCGCGCCCGAACGGCTGACCTACGACCTGATCGAGCGCAGCCACTTCCATGCCATGGTCCGCGACCAGGGGCGGGCGCCCAGTACCGAACTGTTGTCGGCGCGGCTGCAGCCGGCCTCGGCGGCCATCTGTGCGCGCTTGCAGCTGCCGGCGTTGTCCAGTGTGGTGCGTATCTGCCGGTTACGGCGGATCGATGGGCGGGCAGTGCTGTATGCCGAGCACTACCTCAACCCCCGGTACTTCCCGGAGATTCTCGAACAGGACCTGGCCCAGTCGCTGACCGAGATTTATGGGCGGGTGTATGGCATCCAGTATGGGCAGGTGTGCTTCGAGATCTTGCCGACGGCGTTGCCGGTGGAGGCGGCCAGTGCCTTGAAGGTGTCGGCGGGAAGCCCAGGGTTGCATATCACCCGGGTCAACAGTGACCAGCATGGGCACCTGATCGACTGCGACCTGGAGTATTGGCGGCATGATGCCATCCGCATCCGCGCCCAGGCGGGTTGACCATGGTTTTTTGGGGCTGCTTTGCAGCCCATCGCCGGCAAGCCAGCTCCCACCCCGAAAGCATCGGCCTCGAGCCATGCGCTATCCCTGTGGGAGCTGGCTTGCCGGCGATAGGGTCCTAACTGGCGGAACCGGTTTCCGCCATCCCGCCACCCCCGGCCGTCACCACCTGCACCGACAACCGCGGCGTAGCCAAATCCAGCCCCGCCTCATCCAGCTGCCGCTTCAACGCCAGGTTGAACGCCCGCGACACCTCCCACTGCTTGATCGGCGCAGTCTTGAACCGCGCCCGCAAGATCGCCGACCCCGACTCGAAGCTCTCCACCCCCTGCAGCTCCAGCGGCGACCAGATGTTGCGGCGCATCAGCGGGTCGTTGCGCAGCTTCTGCCCCACTTCGCGAATCAGCGTGATCGCCTGGTCGATGTTCATGCTGTGCGGGATCGCCACGCGGAAGATCGCGTAACCGAACTCGCGGGAGTAGTTCTTGATGCTCTTGATCTCGCTGAACGGGATGGTATGCACGATGCCGTCGATGTCACGCAGGCGCACGGTACGGATGGTCAGCCCCTCCACCGTGCCCAGGTGCCCACCCACATCGACGTAGTCGTCGATGGCCAGCGAGTCCTCGATGATGATGAACAGCCCGGTGATCAGGTCGGCCACCAGTGACTGCGCACCAAAGCCGATGGCCAGGCCGATTACACCGGCACCCGCCAGCAGCGGGGTGACGTTCATGCCCATGTTGGCCAGGGCGACGATCACCGCGATGATGAAGATGACCACGAACATCACGTTGCGGATCAACGGCATCATGGTTTGCGCGCGGGCGTTGGCCAGGCCTCGGCGCGAGCGCACCAGGGCGT
Organism: Pseudomonas sp. B8(2017); assembly: GCF_002113575.1. NCBI lineage: Bacteria > Pseudomonadati > Pseudomonadota > Gammaproteobacteria > Pseudomonadales > Pseudomonadaceae > Pseudomonas > Pseudomonas sp. B8(2017). The sequence goes on from NZ_NEIO01000011.1 coordinate 41,345, forward strand.
GGTGCACGGCGGTGTCGGCAAGGATCCACACCAGCCAGGCGACGATCAGCGTGCCGGCCAGGCCCAGCAGGCGCACGCTTATGTCGTGGCCGTCGCCCTCGGCGAAGCTGATCATCGACAGGCCCCACACGCGCAGCCCCAACTCGATGAACACCAGCCAGATGAACAGGTGCACCAGCAGGTAACCGAAGTTGCGCAGGCGCTCGGCGTACACCGCCTGGCGCTTGTTGGCGCGCTTGGGGTTGGCTGCGTGGCGGCGCACCAGGCCGTTTAGCACCATGCACACCACCACCAGCACCGTGCACATCAGCGACTGGCGCAGGGCGGTGCTGGTGTCGCCGGCCGAGATAAAGGTAGCGAACAGCGAAATCGCCACCAGGATCAGTGCCGGCACGAACCAGAAGCTGCCGAGGATCTCGATGGTGTCGCTGAGGGTGCGTCGGGTCAGGCGCCGTGACAGTGGCTGGTTGCGAATCAGGTGGGCGATCGGGCGGCGGAAGCGCAGGATGAACAGCCCGGTGCACAGCGCCGCAATCACGTTGGCCAGGGTGGCCAGTGCGTGGGCCAGGTGGGTGCCGAGGGCGACCATCAGGCGCGGGTCGCTCATCGCTTCGCCAAACGCGGCGAAGCTGCCGATCAGCCACAGCGGGCGAAACGCCTGGTGGCGCAGGATGTGCAGGGCGCGGTGGCGGTGGGGGCCGTCGAGCAGCGAGAAGGCGATCACGCAGATGGCCGAGAAGCAGGTGCCGACCACCAGTGCGTAGGCCAGCACCATGGCCAGCGACTTGCCCAGCGACGGCGGCAGCACGAAGCTCAGGTACACGGTGAACAACAGCGCAACCAGCCACGGGCCCAGCTTGCGCAGGGCAAAGCGCACCAGGTCCCAGGTGCGCGGGTGCTGTGGCAGTTCCTCGCTCAGGCCAAAACGCAGGCGTACCCGATGCCCGACCCAGTTGAAGGCGTAGGCCAGCACGCTCCAGACGGCAATGACGGCGGCAAAGCCGAACAGGATGGCCGGCCACTGGTGCACCGGCACCATCAACTCGGTCAGTTCGGCCTGGGCCTGTTCGATTTCCGCGGCCCAGCGATGGAACGGGCTGGCATCGCCGCTGAACTGCTTTTCGAAGTCATGCAGGGCGCCGCCGATCAGGCCGAGCACGCCCTGTTCGACGGTGGGTTGCGATTGCCTGGTGGCGTCGCGCAGCTTTTTCAGGTCGGCCAGCAACTTGGCCCGCTGCTGGTCGTTTTCCAGGTTCTTGATCACCTCGTCCAGCGACTTGCCCAGCGGTTCGCTGGCCTCAGGTTGCGCGGGCGCGCTGCCACCCAGCAGGCCTGGCAGGCCCGCAGCCTGTAACGGGGTGACAAACAGGAACAGCAGCAGGAACAGGCAACGCAGGAGGGCAGGCACTGGCAAAACTACCTCAGGTCAAACGATTGGCCGAGTGTAGAGGTTTATGACGGCAGTTTCTCGAGGATCTTCCAGCAGGTGAGGCCGAAGATGCCCAAGGTACCGATCCACATCATCAGTACGCCGATGTTGCGCTCGCGCAGGCTGAAACCGATGGTCAGCAGCATCAGGAACAGAAACACCGGCACGAACAGGGACAGGAACGGGGACATGGACAGCAATCCTTTTGCAGTGGGGCCATGTAACAAGCATAGCGGGTAGCGGGCGAAGCGGGATTGACCTTGAGCAGGCCCGGCCTCTTCGCGGGCATGCCCGCTCCCACAGGTACTGCACAGACCTTGAATGCTGTGATGATCCTGTGGGAGCGGGCGAGCCCGCGAAGAGGCCAAGCCTGTTTGCATCAAGGCATCAAGGCAACTCGCGGCAACGGTAGAAGGCGCTCAGCACCTTCACCAGGTGCGCCAGGTCATGGCTACCGCACAGCTCGCGAATCGAATGCATGGCAAAGGTCGGCAAGCCGATATCCACCGTACGCACGCCCAGGTGGCTGGCTGCAATCGGCCCGATGGTCGAGCCACAGCCCATGTCGCTGCGTACCACGAAGCTCTGCACCGGCACTTCCTCGGCCATGCACAGGTGGCGGAAGAACCCGGCGGTCTCGCTGTTGGTAGCGTAGCGCTGGTTGTTGTTCACCTTGATTACCGGCCCGGCGTTGAGCTTGGGCCCGTGGTTGCCGTCGTGCTTGTCGGCGTAGTTGGGGTGCACGCCGTGTGCGTTGTCGGCCGACACCATCAGCGAGCGCTGGATGGTGCGCACGTAGGCGTCGCCATCCGGCAGCAGGCGCTGCAGGGTCTGCTCCAGCATCGGCCCGTCGGCGCCACAGGCCGAGCAGCTGCCGACTTCTTCATGGTCGTTGCACACCAGTACGCAGGTTTCGTCGCTGTCGGCGGCCAGCAGGGCCTGCAGGCCGGCGTAGCACGACAACAGGTTGTCCAGGCGCGCACCGGCGATGAAGTCGCCGTTCAGGCCGACCAGTGCGGCGTCCTGGGTGTCGTAGAAGCTCAGCTCGTAATCCAGCACCACATCGGCGATCAGTTCGTGCTCGCGGGCCAGTTGCTCGGTGAGCAGGGCGCGGAAGTCGATGCGCTCGTCACCCGCCACCTGGGCCAGGATCGGCGGCAGCTCGTTCTGCGGGTTGATCGCCCAGCCTTCGTTGGCGGTGCGGTTGAGATGGATTGCCAGGTTGGGGATGACCGCGATCGGCAGCTTGAAGTCGATCAGCTGGCTTTCGACCTTGCCGTCACGGCGGTAGGTGACCCGGCCGGCCAGCGACAGGTCGCGGTCGAACCATGGCGCCAGCAGGGCGCCGCCATACACTTCGACGCCCAGTTGCAGGAAGCCCTGGCGCTGCAGCTCGGGCTGCGGCTTGACCCGCAGGCACGGGCTGTCGGTGTGGGCGCCGACCATGCGGATACCGTTCAGCAACGGTGCCTGCTTGCCCAGCTTGATGGCGATGATCGACGAGTCGTTGCGGGTGACGTAGTAGCGGCCGCCAGGCACTGTGGCCCAGCTGTCGCGCTCGTCCAGGCGCTGGTAGCCGGCAGCTTCCAGGCGCTGGGCCAGGCTGGCGGTGGCGTGGAAGGGCGTGGGGGAGGCCTTGAGGAAATCGATAAGGCCAGAATTCAGTACGTCGCGCATAGCTCACTCCAGACAGCAGTGGCGCGAGTTTAGCGTATTAGGTCGACAAATTGTGTCTGCCTCTTCGCGGCTAAAGCCGCTCCCACAGGTACTGCACAACCGTCGAAAGCGGTGCGGTCCCTGTGGGAGCGGCTTTAGCCGCGAAGAGGCCAGTACAAGCTGTACACAATCAGAAAGGCGCAGGGCACTCGAACTTCAACCGCTCCCCGGACACCGGGTGGGTAAAGCTCAGCATCGAGGCATGCAGGCACAGCCGCTCGTGGGCAGCCAGTGCCTCGGGGTTGGCATACAGCCGGTCGCCCAGCAACGGGTGCCCGATCGACAGCATGTGCACGCGCAACTGGTGCGAACGCCCGGTAATCGGTGTCAGCTCTACCCGGCAGTAATCACCGCAGCGCTCGACGATGCGCCAGAAGGTCAGCGCATGCTTGCCCTGTTCGTGGTCCACCACATGCCGTGGCTTGGTCGGCGGGTCGTAGCGCAGCGGCAGGTCGATGCTGCCGCTGTCCAGCGCCGGCTGGCCCCAGCACAGCGCGGTGTAGGCCTTTTCGGTTTCGCGGTCGTGGAACTGGCGCGACAGCTCACGGTGGCTGTCGGCATCCCGGGCCAGCAGGATGATGCCGGAAGTTTCCCAGTCCAGGCGGTGCACGATCAACGCGTCGGGGTAGCCGTTTTCCTGCAGGCGAGTGATCAGGCAGTCCTTGTTGTCCTCGGCGCGGCCGGGTACCGACAGCAGCAGGGTCGGTTTGTTGATCACCAGGATGGCGGCGTCTTCGTGCAGGATCTGGATGTTGGACAGCGGCATTGCTTGGTCTCGGTTATATCGGGGAAAACACTGGGGCCGCCTTGCGGCCCATCGCGACACAAGGCCGCTCCTACAGGGTTATGCATTTCCCCTGTAGGAGCGGCCTTGTGTCGCGATGGGCTGCAAAGCAGCCCCAATGATTAAAGCCTGGTCGCCGGATCAGCGATCCGGCAAGGTGATGTTCAGCTCCAGAATCGAGCAGCTACCCTGGTTTTCCAGCTCGATATGCACATCATCGTTGCCGATGTTCACATATTTGCGGATCACTTCCAGCAGTTCTTTCTGCAGCGCTGGCAGGTAGTCCGGTTCGCTGCGTTGGCCGCGCTCGTGCGCCACGATGATCTGTAGACGCTCTTTCGCTACCGACGCGCTGGTAGTTTTCTGTCTGCCACGAAAGAAGTCAAAAAGGTTCATGGTTTACTTGCCTCCAAACAGGCGCGCGAAGAATCCTTGCTTCGGCACTTCGATGAACCGCAGGGGCTTTTCTTTGCCCAGCAGACGGTCGACGGTATCGCTATAGGCCTGGCCGGCATCGCTCTGGTCGTCGAGGATGACCGGGATACCCTGGTTGGAAGCCTTGAGCACTGCCTGGCTCTCGGGGATCACACCCTTGAGCTTGATCGCCAGGATCTCTTCGACGTCGGCGATGCTCAGCATTTCGCCCTTTTCCACGCGCTCCGGGTGGTAGCGGGTGATCAGCAGGTGTTCCTTGATCGGCTCTTCGCCGTTCTCGGAGCGGCGCGACTTGCTCGACAGGATGCCCAGCATGCGGTCGGAGTCACGTACCGAGGACACCTCGGGGTTGGTGACCACGACGGCTTCGTCGGCAAAGTACATGGCCAGGTGTGCGCCTTTCTCGATACCGGCCGGCGAGTCGCAGATGACGAAGTCGAAGTCTTTCTTCAGCTCCATCAGGACCTTTTCCACGCCTTCCTGGGTCAGCGCGTCCTTGTCACGGGTCTGGCTGGCGGCCAGCACGTACAGGTTCTCGAGGCGCTTGTCCTTGATCAGGGCCTGTTGCAGGTTGGCTTCGCCGTTGACCACGTTGACGAAGTCGTACACCACGCGGCGTTCGCAGCCCATGATCAGGTCGAGGTTACGCAGGCCCACGTCGAAGTCGACGATGACGGTCTTGTGGCCACGCAGTGCGAGGCCGGTACCAATGGCGGCGCTGGTGGTGGTCTTGCCCACACCCCCCTTGCCGGAAGTAACCACGATAATCTTGGCCAAGGTGTTTCACCCCTAAAATAATCGGGACACAAGTCCCTGCAAAAATACAAATAAACGGCAACGGTAAGAAAAGTTGCACTAAAAATGCTGGCAAGTATCCGTTAAAGACGGGTGATGTTCAACACGTCGCCAGACAGGCTGACTTGCACGCCAGTGCCCCACAGCGGGTCGCGGCGCAGGTCTTCGCATACCTTGTACTGGCCGGCGATGGAGACCATTTCGGCGGTCATCTGCTGGCAGAAGATACGTGCCTTGGTATTGCCTTTGATGCCGGCCAGGGCGCGGCCGCGCATGGCGCCGTACACATGGATGTTGCCATCGGCCAGAAGTTCCGCCCCCGGGCTGACCGAACCGGTCACCACCAGGTCGCCGCCCTGGGCGTAGATCTGCTGGCCGCCACGTACTGGCGAAGTGATGATGCGGGTCGGGCGCACCTCGGGTTCGAGGATTGGCGGCGGGACAGGGGCCGGCTCGGGCTTCTTCACCTCGGGTTCGGGCTCCAGCGGCCGTTCGCGGGCGCCGGATGGCGGCAGCACCGGCAGGTCGATGGCGATGGCGGCGGCGATGTCCTCGATGCGGTTGGCGCGGATGGCCAGGGTACGCAGGCCGTGGTGGCGGCAGATCCGCATCAAGCCGGGCAGGTCGATTGCCCCCTCGTCGGCCGGCAGCTTGTCCAGCGCCAGCACCAGCGGCGTGTTGCTGAAGAAGTTCGGTGCCTGGGCGACTTTGGCCGCCAGTTGGCGGTCGAGGGCTTCAAGGTCATTGCGCGCCAGTTCCAGCACTGTAATGGCGAGCATGCTGCCCTTGAGCTGGAACACGGAGGCGGTGTCGGGTGTGTGGTTTGGGCTCATGGTCTGCATAGACGGCTTGTTGCGAAAAAAGTGCCCTGACTTATAACGATAAGACCGGTTGCCCGCAACATGCGCTGATCCGTTGTAGAATGCGCGGCCTTTGTCTTTCCGGAAGCTTCAATGGAACGCCCGCGTTTTCGTCCCTATTTCCTTCACCCACGTTTCTGGGGCCTGTGGCTGGGCCTGGGCCTGCTGTGGCTGGTGGTCCAGTTGCCGTACCGGGTCCTGTTGAAAGTCGGTGCCGCGCTGGGAGCGGTGATGTACCGCTTTGCCGGGGAGCGGCGGCGCATTGCCGCGCGCAACCTGGAGCTGTGCTTCCCGGAGCTGTCGGTCGACGAACGGCAGCGCCTGCTCAAGGCCAACTTCGCCTCCACCGGTATCGCCTTCTTCGAAATGGCCATGAGCTGGTGGTGGCCCAAGGCCCGGCTGGCGCGTCTGGCCCATGTCGAGGGGCTGGAGCACCTGCAGGCCGCCCAGCAGGCGGGGCAGGGGGCCATCCTGATGGCGGTGCACTTCACCACCCTGGAAATCGGCGCCGCGCTACTGGGCCAGCAGCACACCATCGACGGCATGTACCGCGAGCACGGCAACCCGCTGTTCGACTTCATCCAGCGCAGCGGCCGCGAGCGGCATAACCTCGACTCGCTGGCGGTGGAGCGCGAGGACGTGCGCGGCATGCTCAAGCTGCTGCGTTCGGGCCGGGCGATCTGGTACGCACCCGACCAGGACTACGGCGCCAAGCAGAGCCTGTTCGTGCCACTGTTCGGCATCCCGGCGGCGACGGTGACCGCCACCACCAAGTTTGCCCGGTTGGGCAAGGCACAGGTGATTCCGTTCACCCAGAAGCGCCTGGAGGATGGCAGCGGCTATCGCCTGGTGATCCACCCGCCGCTGGCGGATTTCCCCGGGGAGAGCGAAGAGGCTGACTGCCTGCGCATCAACCAGTGGGTGGAAAGCGTGTTGCGCGAATGCCCCGAGCAGTACCTGTGGGCGCACCGCCGGTTCAAGTCGCGGCCCGAAGGGGAGCCGCGGCTGTATGACAAGAAGAAGCGCTGAGCCTTGCTTTGCCTGTGCCGGCCTATTCGCGGGCGCGCCCGCTCCCACAGGTTCCCCACAGGGCTGGGCATTGTGCGGTCCTGTTTGCCTGTGCCGGCCTATTCGCGGGCGCGCCCGCTCTCACAGGTTCCCCGCAGGGCCGGGCATTGTGCGGTCCTGTGGGAGCGGGCAAGCCCGCGAATAGGCCGGGCCTGAAAGCACACCAACCCCAGGAAGGACTCCTATGGCCCCACCCCCGGTAACCGGTCTTATCCTTTCTGGCGGCGGCGCCCGCGCTGCCTACCAGGTCGGCGTGCTGGCCGGCATCGCCGAGCTGCTGCCGGCTGGCGCGCACAACCCGTTCCCGGTCATCGTCGGCACCTCCGCCGGCGCCATCAACGCCGTCACCCTGGCCAGCGGCGCCACCCATTTCAACGATGCCGTACAACGGCTCACTGCCTTCTGGCAGAACTTCCGCAGCCACCTGGTCATCCGCAGCGACTGGCCCGGTGTGGTCCGCCAGGCCAGCCGCTTCGTCGCCCACAACCTGCTGGGCGTGGGTGGCCCGGCGCCAGTGGCACTACTGGACAGCAGCCCATTGCGCGGCTTGCTGCAGGCGCACCTGAACCTGGACGGTATCGCCCACTCCCTGGCCGCCGAGCAACTGCGCGCCGTCGCGGTGACCGCGTTTGGCTACGAGTCCGGCCAGGCGGTGACCTTCTACCAGGGCCGCGGCACCATCGAAGCCTGGTTGCGCCACCGCCGCATCGGCATGCCCACGCCGTTGACCATCGACCACCTGCTGGCCAGCGCGGCCATCCCGCTACTGTTCGCCCCGGTGCGGTTGGGCGATGAATATTTCGGTGATGGCGCGGTACGCCAGTCGGCACCGATCAGCCCGGCCCTGCACCTGGGCGCCAGCCGGGTACTGGTAGTCGGGGTCAGCGGCAACCCGCAGCGGCCGGCGCCACCATTGCCGACCCAGCGGGTGTTCAGCGGCCAGCAGCCGAGCCTGGCGCAGATCGGCGGGCACATGCTCAACAGCACGTTCATTGACAGCCTGGAAGACGACATCGAGCTGCTGCAGCGCCTCAACCACCTGAGCCACCTGTTGCCGGCGCACCTGGACGCCCGGCGCCTGGGCCTGGCGCCAATCGACGTGCTGGTGGTGGCGCCCAGCCAGCCGCTGGACGAAATTGCCGCGCGGCATCGGCGCGAGTTGCCGGCGGCCTTGCGCATGTTCCTGCGCGGGCCGGGGGCGACACGCACCAGCGGGGCGGGGGTGTTGAGCTATTTGCTGTTCGAGGCCAGTTACTGCTGCGAGCTGATAGAGCTGGGGCGAAAGGATGCCTTGGCCAAGAAGCGGGAGCTTTGCCAGTTCCTGGGGATTTGAGGTTGCCTGTCATGGCCCTATCGCCGGCAAGCCAGCTCCCACAGGACCACCGAAGGCCCGGGCATTGTGAGGACCTGTGGGAGCTGGCTTGCCGGCGATAGGGCCGGATCGGCTTACTCGGCTATCTGCAACTTGCGCGCCTGGGTATACACATACCGCACCTTCTCGTACTCGAACGGCGAGTTGAGCTGGCCATAGCGGAATTTGGTGCTGTAGCGCTTGTCCACCACGCGCAGCACGGAGATTTCCGGGTGGTCGCTGCTGGCTTCGGCCACGTTCAGGTAGTTGATCGCCTGTTCGCCTGCATAGTCCACCACCAGCCCGGTGGTATCGCGCAGGTTCGACGGCCCCAGCACCGGCAGCATCAGGTACGGCCCGTCCGGTACGCCATAGAAGCCCAAGGTCTGGCCAAAGTCTTCACTTTGCCGCGGCAGGCCCATCTTGGTCGCCGGGTCCCACAGCCCACCCACGCCGATGATGGTGTTGAACATCAGCCGCGCGGTGATCTCCGCCGAGCGCTTGGCCTTCAACTGCAACACGCTGTTGAACAGGTTCGGCACGTCGCCCAGGTTGTTGAAGAAGTTGGTCACCCCGGTGCGCACGAAGCGTGGGGTGACGTACTGGTAGCCGCTTACCATCGGCAGCAGCACCCATTGGTCCAGGCGGTAGTTGAAGTGATAGACGCGCCGGTTGATCGACTCCAGTGGGTCGTACACGTTCAGCGCTTGCAGGGTGGAGCGTTCGAACTCGCGCTGGTCCAGCCCCGGGTTGAATTTCAGCTCGCGCAACGGGTCGACGAAACCATCGGCCTCGGGGGCCAGTGGTGCTTCTGTGACTTGCGGGTCGGCCTCGATCACGCTGGCCCGGGGGGCGGTTTCGGCTGCCAGGGCCTGGCCGGCGGCGAACAGGGCAGTGGCGAAGAGGAGTTTGTTAACCACGGAAGAACTCCAGCATGGCGTCACTGTTGACGCGGTAATTGAGGTTGCCGCAATGGCCGCCATGGGGGTAAAGGGTCAGGCGCTCACCGAACACCTTGCGCAGGAAGCCGATGTCGCCAGGGCCGAGGATGACGTCGTCGGCGTTGTGCATCACGGCAATCTTGTCGCTGCTGCTCAGGTAGTCTTCCAGCGCATACAGGCTGACCTGGTTGACCAGTTGCAGGATGCTGTTGCCGTCGGTGCGGGCGCGCCACATGGGGATGACCTGCTCGGTCATGTAGCAGTCGAAGTCGCACTGCAGGGCACGCTTGAAGAACGGCGTGAGGCTGCTGCCCTCGGTGATCGGGAATTTCGGCGGAATGATCAGGCCGCGGCGGTTGATCAGGTCGGAGGTGAAGGCAATATCGGCCGCCGAGAAGCGGAACGAGGTGCCGATCAGCATGGCCATCTGCTCGTTGGACAGGTGCTGGCGCGACTGCTGGAAGTCGTACAGCAGGGCTTCATTGAGGTCGATGTAGCCCTTTTCCTGGAAGTAGCGGGTCAGCTTGGCCAGCATCAGCTCGTAGAAGGTGGTGCTGCGGTCGATGCCCTTGACCTGGGTCTGCACCAGCTTGTCCAGGTTGTTGATCGAGGTGTACAGGTTGACCGGCGGATTCAGCAGCAGCACGCGCTTGAAGTTGAAGCTGCGGCGGGTTTCGTCCAGGTGGCTGACAAAGGCAGCGTCGAGTGCGCCCAGGCTGTAGCCGGTGAGGTAGAACTCGCTGATCGGCAGGCGCGGGTGCTGGGCGCGCACGGCCTGCATCACCCGGTACATGTCTTCGGCATCATCCTGGCTGACGCCTGGGGTGGCGAAGCGCGAGGCGGCGCTCATGAAGTCGTAGCTGGTGGGCGAGGACAGCTGCACCACGTGGAAGCCGGCCTGGTAGAACAGCTTTTTCAGGTATTCGTTGATGCTGCTGGTGTAGGGCGCACCGGTGCCGGCGATGATGAAGATCAGCGGCGCCTCGTGGTCCTGGCGGGCCAGGCGGTACTTGAGCTTTTTCACTGCCCAGAAGTTGTCGGGCAGGGTGAACTCACGGTCCGGGCGCAGGTTGAGGCTGTAGTCGGACTGGCTGATTTCGTCGTCACCGGGCAGGGTGGGGCGCTGGTCCGGCGGCGTGGTGGCGATGGTTGCCTCGAACGGGTTGGTCAAGGGGTAGCCATAGCTTGCGGCGTCGATATCCCGCGCCGAAGCGGCCACAGCCATGAGCAGGCCGCCGAGCAAGGCAGCGAGGCGCAAAGATCGAAGCATGTAATCCCCCAAAAGAACGCAAGGTCGAGCAGTGTGCAGGCTAGGACCACAACGGGGCGGGCAAAGTTGCCAGGCGCGGTGGTCTTTGGTGTGCTTGTTATCTGCAACATAGCTGCAGGGATGTGATTTTGCCTTACAACTGGGCATAAGCGATCATGGATGCTTTCGATTTCCGCTATTGGAGAACTGGATGTCTCGTTCGCTGCCGGCTGCGCTGCTTGTGCTGTTTCTGGGGCTTTGGCTTGCTGCCAGTTATGGCGTGCGCTACGGGCTGATGGAGGACGGGCAGTGGGTGGGGCTGTGCACGGCGCCGGCGGCGTACTGGCAGTGTGAGGTGCGGTCGTTGCTGGGGCTGGGCATTCATCATCAGGTGATGGCCTGGGGCGGGCTGGGGCTGGCGCTGCTGGCGCAGTTGGTTGCCGGGCGTGGCGGCTGGTGGCTGGCAGTGGTGGCGTTGGTGTTCGCGGTGCCGGCACTGGTGCTGTATACCGCCAGCATTGCCGTGTTCGCGCTGGTGCTGGCGGGGTTGCGGCTGGTCAGGTCGCCGGAGTAAGGCTGAAAGGGGCCGCTTTGCGGCCCATCGCAGGCAAGCCAGCTCCCACAGGGACCGCGCCGATTTCATAGGCAGAATAACTCCTGTGGGAGCTGGCTTGCCTGCGATGGAGCGCGAAGCGGTCCCAAGGATATCAGGCCGGGCGCAGGCGCAAGCTCCGCCACAAGGCTGCGGTCATCAGCACACTGACCACTGCCCACCCCCAGGCCTGTTGGTTCTCCAACCCTTCCACAAACAACTGCGGCGCCACGCCGGCACCGACGATGAACGCCAGCAACGCCACCTCCGCCCGCCGCGCCGGCACCGGCCACAGGGCAAACACCAGCGCCGGCAATGCCAACGCTGCGCTGGGGAAGCTGCGATAGCGTGGGTCGAACACCATCGCCAGCATGCTCACCGCCGCGGCAAAACCCGCTGCCAGCAACAGCCAGCCGGCCCGCGCCTGCAGCCAGGCGTACAGGCGCTCGCGCCAGCCCGTGCGCCGCGCCAGGGCCAGCACGGCATGGGCCAGCACCAGCAGGTTCAGCCCCGCCAGCAGCACCGCCCACAGCCACTCCCCGGCAAAGCGCGCATGGGTGCGCATCAACTCGCCCCAAAGCCCCAGGCAGCCTGCCCCAAACGCCGCCAGCAACGGCAGCAGCATGGCCGCCGCCGGGGTGGTGGGGCGCCCGGCAAGCATCAGCATCAGCACCATCAGCAGGGCACTGGCCAGCAACCACTGCGGCCAGTAAGGCAGGTTGCTCACCGGCCCTTCGAGTACGCCCTTGTCCTGCCGGTCGGCATCGTATAGCCCCCAGTAACCGCCGACCGCCCCCTCATTGGCGCGCTTCCATGGCTGGTCGAACGCCTCGATCAGGTTGTAGTGCCAGCCGTTGCTTTCGGCCATGGCCACGAACCCGCGAATGAAACGCGCCTCGTTGACCCGGCTGGGCTCCGCGGTTTCGCGCTGGCGGCCTTCGCTGGGCCAGCCGGTTTCGCCGATCAGGACGTCCTTCGGCGCGAAGCGTGTGCCGAACACCCGGCGTACATCGGCGACATGGGCCAGGGCTTCGTCGATGCCACGCGGGTCGTCTTCCCAGTAAGGCAGCAGGTGGATAGTCAGGAAGTCCACCGCAGGCGCCACCTGCGGGTGCTGCAACCAGAACTCCCACACATCGGCGTAGGTCACCGGCACCTTGACCTGGCTTTTCACCCGGGCGATCAGCGTGGCCAGGTGCGCACCGGTCACTTCCTTGCGCAGCAGCGTCTCGTTGCCGACGATCACCGCGCTGACCACGTCGGGGTTGGCATTGGCGGCGGCGATCAGCAGCTCGATTTCTTTCTCGGTGTCGGCCGGGTGGGCGTTGACCCAGGCACCCAGCATCACCTTCAGGCCATGCTTGCGTGCCAGCGCCGGGATTGCCTCAAGACCGGTCTGGGAATAGGTACGGATGCACTGAAAACGCTCGGCCAGCAACGCCAGGTCGGCATCCATGCGCGCCGGGCGCAGACGCAACGGCTGGTCGTAGGGCGACTGGTCCTTGTCGAACGGGGTGTACGAGGCGCATTGCAGCTTGTGCGTCGGGCTGGCCGCGTCGGGCAGTTGCACCGGCTTGCCAAGCCCGTACCAGAGCCCTCCGAGCCCGAGCAGGGCAAGCAGGCAGGCAAGCAGGTACAACGGCAGCAGCAGGCGGGTAGAACTGGGCATCGGGCGGTCCATCGTCAGGCGCAAAAGGGTAGATAGTAGCCCGGCGCCAAACTTTTGGCATGCAAGGATCGCGCAGGGCGGCATAGGCCGATGGCGCTAATGGCATAGTGCTGTCGCATATGGGGCTGATATAGGTCGTAGCTGGAGCAGGTCGACTATTGTTGCAGGACGATGATGCAAATTCCGAGACCTGACGAGGGGATGCTTTGATGGCTGCTATTACAAGAATGCGACGTTTCCTGGGTGTGGGCACCGCCATGGTACTGGCCATGAGTGCGGCACAGGCAATGGCCAAAGAAGTCAGCATTGGTTACGTGGATGGTTGGGCTGACAGCGTGGCGACCACCAACGTGGCCGCCGAAGTGATCAAGCAGAAGCTCGGCTACGACGTGAAGTTGCAGGCCGTGGCCACCGGGATCATGTGGCAGGGCGTGGCAACCGGCAAGCTCGATGCCATGTTGTCGGCCTGGTTGCCGGTGACCCATGGCGAGTACTGGGCCAAGAACAAGGACAACGTGGTCGACTACGGCCCGAACTTCAAGGACGCCAAGATCGGCCTGATCGTCCCTGAGTACGTCAAGGCGGTGAGCATCGCCGACCTCAAGACCGACGACACCTTCAAGCAGAAGATCGTCGGCATCGACGCCGGCTCCGGCGTAATGCTCAAGACCGACCAGGCCATCAAGGACTACGACCTGACCGGTTACAAGCTGCAGGCCAGCTCTGGCGCGGCGATGACTGCGGAACTGGGCCGTGCCTATGCCAAGCAGCAGTCGATTGCGGTGACCGGCTGGGTACCGCACTGGATGTTCGCGAAGTGGAAACTGAAGTTCCTCGAAGACCCGAAAGGCGTGTATGGCGCCGCGGAAACCGTGAACAGCATCGGCAGCAAGGAACTGGCCACCAAGGCCCCGGAAGTGGCGGAGTTCCTGAAGAAGTTCAACTGGCAGTCGAAGGACGAGATTGGCGAAGTGATGCTGGCTATCCAAGAGGGCGCCAAGCCTGAAGCGGCGGCCAAGGACTGGGTGGCCAAGCACCCTGAGCGTGTGAAGGAGTGGACTGGCAAATAACAACCTGTCAGGGCCAGTTTTGCTGTTTCGCGGGCACGCCCGCTCCCACAGGATTTTCGCTGCCCTTTAAGCTGGTGCAGTTCCTGTGGGAGCGGGCGTGCCCGCGAATAGGCCATCACTTTGTTACGCAATCGGTAAAACACCGTTGCATCTAAGACTAAGGTCGTCTGGTTGGCGTCCGATAGCCGCATAAAGTAAGGGTCGTGGGTTCCACCCCTATCTGTGCTGCTAGGACAAAAACAATGAACGACAGCATTTACCTCTCGATACAAAACAGCCCCCGCTTCAAGGAGCTGGTCACCAAACGCGAACGGTTCGCCTGGATTCTCTCGGCGATCATGCTCGGCCTGTACTGCGCCTTCATCCTCCTGATCGCCTACGGTCCTCAGATCCTGGGCACCAAGCTCAGCCCTGAGTCGTCGATTACCTGGGGTATTCCCCTGGGCGTCGGCCTGATCGTCTCGGCATTCGTCCTGACCGCCATCTACGTACGCCGCGCCAACGGCGAATTCGATGAGTTGAACAAGGCCATCCTGAAGGAGGCGCAACAATGATTCGCCACGCCAAAGCCCTGGCCGTACTGGCCTGCGGAGCCTTCGCACCCGCCGTGTGGGCCGCCGATGCCCTGACCGGCGAGGTGCAGAAGCAACCGCTGAACGTCTCCGCGATCGCCATGTTCGTGGCCTTCGTCGCCTTCACCCTCGGCATCACCTACTGGGCCTCCAAGCGCAACAAGTCGGCGTCGGACTACTATGCCGCCGGTGGCAAGATCACCGGCTTCCAGAACGGCCTGGCGATTGCCGGTGACTACATGTCGGCCGCCTCGTTCCTGGGTATTTCCGCACTCGTGTTCACCTCTGGCTACGACGGCCTGATCTACTCGATCGGCTTCCTGGTCGGCTGGCCGATCATCCTCTTCCTGATCGCCGAACGCCTGCGCAACCTGGGCAAGTACACCTTCGCTGACGTGGCCTCGTACCGCCTCGGGCAGAAGGAGATCCGCACCCTGTCGGCCTCCGGTTCGCTGGTGGTGGTGGCGTTCTACCTGATCGCGCAGATGGTCGGTGCCGGCAAGCTGATCGAGCTGCTGTTCGGCCTGGACTACCACGTGGCGGTGATTCTGGTGGGTATCCTGATGTGCCTGTACGTTCTGTTCGGCGGCATGCTGGCCACCACCTGGGTACAGATCATCAAGGCCGTGCTGCTGCTGTCCGGTGCCAGCTTCATGGCGCTGATGGTAATGAAGCACGTGGGCTTCGACTTCAACACCCTGTTCTCCGAGGCAATCAAGGTGCACGCCAAGGGCGAGGCGATCATGAGCCCGGGCGGCCTGGTCAAGGACCCGATCTCGGCGTTCTCGCTGGGCTTGGCGCTGATGTTCGGTACCGCCGGCCTGCCGCACATCCTGATGCGCTTCTTCACCGTCAGTGACGCCAAGGAAGCGCGCAAGAGCGTGCTGTACGCCACCGGCTTCATCGGCTACTTCTACATCCTCACCTTCATCATCGGCTTTGGCGCCATCCTGCTGGTCAGCACCAACCCGGACTTCAAGGACGCCGCTGGCGCCCTGCTGGGTGGCAACAACATGGCAGCGGTGCACCTGGCCAATGCCGTGGGTGGCAGCGTGTTCCTCGGCTTCATCTCGGCTGTTGCCTTCGCCACCATCCTGGCAGTGGTTGCCGGCCTGACCCTGGCCGGTGCCTCGGCGGTGTCCCACGACCTGTACGCCAGTGTATGGCGCAAGGGCAAGGCCAACGACAAGGACGAGATCCGCGTGTCGAAGATCACCACCGTCGCCCTGGGCGTACTGGCGATCGGCCTGGGCATCCTGTTCGAGAAGCAGAACATCGCCTTCATGGTCGGCCTGGCGTTCTCCATCGCGGCCAGCTGCAACTTCCCGGTACTGCTGCTCTCGATGTACTGGAAGAAGCTGACCACCCGCGGCGCCATGATCGGCGGCTGGCTGGGCCTGGTGAGTGCGGTGACGCTGATGATTCTCGGCCCGACCATCTGGGTGCAGATCCTCGGCCACGAGAAGCCGATCTACCCGTACGAGTACCCGGCGCTGTTCTCGATGCTGATCGCCTTCGTCGGTATCTGGTTCTTCTCGGTCACCGACAAGTCCAAGGCTGCCGAAGACGAACGTGCGCTGTTCTTCCCGCAGTTCGTGCGTTCGCAGACTGGCCTGGGCGCTTCGGGTGCTGTTTCGCACTGATCCTTCCGGCAATGAAAAAACCGCGCTTCGGCGCGGTTTTTTTGTGTTTCGTCGCTAGATCATGCCTAGTAGCAACAAAACCAGCAGAACTACCAGCACCACGCCGATGATGCCGGACGGGCCATAGCCCCAGCTGCGCGAGTGCGGGAAGACCGGTAAGCCACCAATCAGCAGAAGGATCAGGATGATGATGAGAATCGTGGTCATGACGGAGTCCTTGCGTGGTTGAGGGTCAAGGGCCTCGGACTGCTGGCCTCTTGTAAGTAAGGACTGGTGGTAAGTGTTAAAGATTCCATTTGTGTGCTGCCTGTACCGGCCCCTTCGCGGGCAAGCCCGCGAAGGGGCCAGTGCAGGCTATCCACACAGTCATGCCCCTCCATTCACTACCCTGATAAACCCTGCTGCTACCCGGCCCCTTGTTTAGACTCCTTTCACCAGTCAGCCGAACAAGGCCAGCCACCATGCAAAACCGCATCATGATCACCGGCGCCGGATCCGGCCTCGGTCGCGAGATCGCCCTGCGCTGGGCGCGTGAGGGCTGGCGCCTGGCGCTGGCCGATGTCAACGAAGCCGGCCTGCGCGAAACCCTGGAGCTGGCCCGCGCAGCTGGCGGCGAAGGCTTTGTCCAGCGTTGCGATGTGCGCGACTACAGCCAGCTCACCGCCCTGGCCCAGGCTTGCACCGAACAGTTCGGTGGCATCGACGTGATCGTCAACAATGCCGGCGTTGCTTCGGGCGGGTTCTTCGCCGAACTGTCGCTGGAGGACTGGGACTGGCAGATCGCGGTCAACCTGATGGGCGTGGTCAAGGGCTGCAAGGCCTTCCTGCCGCTGCTGGAGCGCAGCAAGGGGCGGATCATCAACATCGCCTCGATGGCCGCGCTGATGCAGGGCCCGGGCATGAGCAACTACAACGTGGCCAAGGCCGGCGTGCTGGCCCTGTCGGAAAGCCTGCTGGTCGAGCTACGCCAACTGGAGGTGGCGGTGCACGTGGTGTGCCCGTCGTTCTTCCAGACCAACCTGCTGGACTCGTTCCGCGGGCCGAACCCGGCGATGAAAGCCCAGGTTGGCAAGCTGCTGGAAGGCTCGCCGATCAATGCGGCGGACATCGCCGAGTACATCCACCGGCAGGTTGCCGCTGGCGAGTTCCTGATCCTGCCCCATGAGGCCGGGCGCCAGGCCTGGCAACTGAAGCGCCAGGCCCCTGAGCGGCTGTACGACGAGATGGCTGAGATGGCGGTGAAAATGCGGGCCAAGGCTCAGTCGCGATGATTCGTCTGTAAGGAAAATTACCTGGAAATGTAGGGCGCTTCTGAAACACGGCAGAACTATTGAGTAGCCCTATGCCGTCAAGGCAGGCTCCGGTTTTCCCTTTCGCTGGAGGATCGGAGCATGCTGGTAATAGGGCGCGAAGTGGGAGAGATCATCGTGATTGGTGATGACATTCGGATCATGGTCGTGGAAACGCGGGACGGGGTGGTGCGCTTTGGCGTGGATGCACCACGGCAGGTGCCGGTGCATCGGGCCGAGGTGTACAAGCGCATCAAGGAAGGGCAGAAAGATAAAGCCCGTGGAATCTGATGTTGCCTGTGCCGGCCTCTTCGCGGGCTCGCCCGCTCCCACAGGTACTGCACCGCTCTCAAGACTTGTGAAATTCCTGTGGGAGCGGGCGAGCCCGCGAAGAGGCCATACCTGCTAGTCGAGCAGCTCGCGGGGCACATCATGCTTGGCCAGCAACTGGCACTGCTGGCTTTCCAGGTCGAACAGGATGAACGCCTGGCCCTTGGCCAATGCCTGGCGCACCCGCAGCACGCGGGTTTCCAGCGGGGTGTCGTCGCCGTTGTCGGTACCGTCACGGGTGACGAAGTCCTCGATCAGGCGGGTCAGGGTTTCGGCTTGCAGTTGGTCGTAGGGGATCAGCATGGTGGGCGTTGCCTAGGGTGTTGGTGGGGGCATGCTACGCGAAACATTCGGGATTTTGGGGCCGCGTTGCGGCCCAATCGCCGGCAAGCCGGCTCCCACAGAATCACCACAGGCCCAAGCTTTATGCAGTCCCTGTGGGAGCTGGCTTGCCGGCGATTGGGCTGCAACGCAGCCCCCAGGGCCTCAAGCCTTGTTCCCGACAAGGCTATCCACCGCCGGCACCCGCGTATCGCTCTCCATCTGCGCATCATGTTCCAGCTGATGGCTGAAGCGCTCCAACGACGCATTGGCCGGCTGCGAATCACTGGCAAACACCGGCGGGCTCAGCAGGTACGCCGACAACAAGCGGCTCAACGCCGCCAGGCTGTCGATGTGTGTTCGCTCGTAGCCATGGGTGGCATCGCAACCAAAGGCCACCAGCGCGGTACGAATATCGTGCCCCGCCGTCACTGCCGAATGGGCATCGCTGAAGTAATAGCGGAACAGATCGCGCCGCACCGGCAGGTCGTGGTCGCCGGCCAGCTTCAGCAGGTGCCGGGACAGGTGGTAGTCGTAAGGCCCCGACGAGTCCTGCATGGCCACGCTCACCGCATGCTCGCTGGAGGCCTGCCCGGGCGCCACCGGGGCAATGTCGATGCCAACGAACTCGCTGACATCCCAGGGCAGGGCGCCAGCCGCTCCCGAGCCGGTCTCTTCGGTGATGGTGAACAGCGGGTGGCAGTCGATCAACGGCTGGCGGCCGCTTTCCACAACGGCTTTCAGTGCCGCCAGTAGTGCTGCCACACCGGCCTTGTCGTCCAGGTGGCGGGCGCTGATGTGGCCGCTTTCGGTGAATTCGGGCAGCGGGTCGAAGGCAACGAAATCACCGATGCTTATACCCAGCGCCTCGCAGTCGGCGCGGGTGGCGCAGTAGGCGTCCAGGCGTACCTCAACGTGCTCCCAGCTGATCGGCATCTGGTCGATGGCGGTGTTGAAGGCATGCCCGCTGGCCATCAGCGGCAGCACGCTGCCCCGGTATACGCCGGTATCGGTGAACACGCTGACCCGGCTGCCTTCGGCGAAGCGGCTGGACCAGCAACCGACCGGCGCCAGGGCCAGGCGGCCGTTGTCCTGCAACTGGCGCACGCTGGCGCCGATGGTGTCCAGGTGAGCGGACACGGCGCGGTCAGGTGAGGTCTGGCGGCCCTTGAGGGTGGCGCGGATGGTGCCGCGGCGGGTCAGTTCGAAGGGGATGCCCAGTTCGTCCAGGCGCTCGGCCACGTAGCGCACGATGGTGTCGGTGAAACCGGTGGGGCTGGGGATGGCGAGCATCTCCAGCAGCACGCGCTTGAGGTAGTCGAGATCGGGTTCGGGATGTCGGTCGGACATGGTTGGGGGCTCCTTTACTCCTGTGCCGGCCTCTTCGCGGGTAAACCCGCTCCCACAGGAAACCCACAGAGTTCAGCGCCTGTGGGGTACCTGTGGGAGCTGGCTTGCCGGCGATAGGGCCATCAGCAGTTACGCCAAAGGCCGGCTATGCGGAAACAGCAGGTCGATAAAACGCTCGGCGGTCGGTTGCGGTTCATGGTTGGCCAACCCGGCACGCTCGTTGGCCTCGATGATCACGTACTCCGGTTGCCCGGCATCACGCACCATGAAGTCCAGCCCCACCACCGGGATCTCCAGCGCCCGTGCAGCGCGCACGGCGGCGTCGGCCAGCACCGGGTGCAGGCGTTCGGTCACGTCTTCCAGGGTGCCGCCGGTGTGCAGGTTGGCGGTGCGTCGCACGGCCAGGCGCTGGCCGGCGGGCAACACGTCGTCGTAGCCAAAGCCCGCCGCGCGCAGGGTGCGCTCGGTTTCGTCGTCCAGCGGAATGCGGCTTTCGCCACCGGTTGCGGCCTGGCGCCGGCGGCTCTGGGCATCGATCAGCTGGCGGATGCTGTGCTTGCCATCGCCCAGCACATGCGCCGGGTGACGGATGGCTGCGGCGACCACTTCGTAGCCGATCACCACGATGCGCAGGTCATGCCCGGCGTGGAAGCTTTCCAGCAACACGCGGCTGTCGAACTGGCGGGCCTGCGCCACGGCGTGGGTGATGTCGTCGATGCAGGTGAGGTTCACCGCCACGCCCTGGCCTTGCTCGCCATCGACCGGCTTGACCACCACCGCGCCATGCTCGTCGAGAAACGCCAGGTTGTCGTCGGCGTTGCCGGCCAGTTGCTGCGCCGGCACCTGCAGCCCGGCATTGTGCAGGGCATGCTGGGTCAGGCGCTTGTCCTGGCACAGGGTCATGGTCACGGCGCTGGTCAGGTCGCTGAGCGACTCACGGCAGCGAATGCGGCGCCCACCCAGGCTGAGGGTGAACAGGCCGCCGGCAGCATCGTCCACTTGTACCTCGATGCCCCGGCGCAGTGCCTCGTCGACGATGATGCGTGCGTACGGGTTGAGGTCGGCTTGAGGCCCCGGCCCCAGAAACAGCTGCTCGTTGATGCCGTTTTTGCGCTTGACCGCGAAGGTCGGCAGGTTGCGAAAACCCAGCTTCTGATACAGGCGCTTGGCCTGGCGGTTGTCGTGCAGCACCGACAGGTCCAGGTAGGCCAGCCCACGGCTCATGAAGTGCTCGATCAGGTGGCGCACCAGCACTTCACCTACGCCGGGGCGGGTGCAGTGCGGGTCTACCGCCAGGCACCACAGGCTGCTGCCGTGCTCGGGGTCGTCGAACGCCTTGGCGTGGTTCAGGCCCATGACGCTGCCGATCACCGCGCCGCTGTCTTCGTCCTCGGCCAGCCAGTACACCGGGCCGCCCAGGTGCAGAGGGGTGAGCAGCTCGGCGTCGACCGGCAACATGCCGCGCGCCTGGTACAGGGTGTTGATCGCCTGCCAGTCGCCCGGGTTCTGCGCCCGGCGCACGCGGAAGCCGCGGAACACCCGCTGCGCCGGGCGGTAGTCGGTGAACCACAGGCGCAGGGTGTCGGACGGGTCGAGGAACAGTTGCTGCGGGGCCTGGGCCAGCAGCTGCTGCGGCGCGGCCACGTACAGGGCGATGTCGCGCTCGCCGGGGCGTTCTTCCAGCAGGTCGGCGGCCAGGTCGGCCGGGTTGGGGTAGGTGTGTCCGATCAGCAGCCGGCCCCAGCCGCAATGCACGGCGCGCGGCTGGTCGTGTGGCTGGCTGCCATCGCCGGCCAGGCGCGCCTGCAGGCGCTCGTAGGACGGCGCCTGGCCGCGCAGCAGGCGCTGACCGTAAGCGATTTCATGGGCTTTCATCGGTCAGATTCCTTGTTCGCTCAGCCACAGGTTCAGCGCCGCCAGTTGCCACAGCTTGGAGCCACGTAGCGGCGTCAGCTGGCCGTGCGGGTTGCTCAACAGGCGGTCGAGCATGGCCGGGTTGAACAGCCCACGATCCTGGCTGGGGTCGGTCAGCAATTCACGTACCCAGCCGAGGGTGGCGCCTTCCAGGTGCTTCAGGCCCGGCACCGGGAAGTAGCCCTTCTTGCGGTCGATCACCTCGTGCGGGATCACCCGCCGCGCCGCCTGCTTGAGCACCTGCTTGCCGCCGTCGGGCAGCTTGAAGCGTGCCGGAATGCGCGCCGACAGCTCCACCAGGCGGTAGTCGAGGAACGGCGTGCGCGCCTCCAGGCCCCAGGCCATGGTCATGTTGTCGACCCGTTTGACCGGGTCGTCGACCAGCATCACCGTGCTGTCCAGGCGCAGCGCCTTGTCTACCGCATCGGGGGCACCGGGGCGGGCGAAGTGTTCACGGACGAAGTCGCCGGCCGCGTCGGTTTCCAGAAGCCAGGGTGCCTGCACGGTGTCGCGGTACTCGGCGTGGCTGCGATCGAAGAAGGCCTCGCGGTAGGCGGTAAAGGCATCTTCGGCGCCGTCCACCTGCGGGTACCAGTGGTAGCCGGCGAACAGCTCGTCGGCCCCCTGGCCGCTTTGCACGCCCTTGCAGTGCCGGGCCACTTCCCGCGACAGCAGGTAAAAGGCGATGCAGTCGTGGCTGACCATCGGCTCGCTCATGGCGCGGAAGG
Organism: Pseudomonas sp. B8(2017); assembly: GCF_002113575.1. NCBI lineage: Bacteria > Pseudomonadati > Pseudomonadota > Gammaproteobacteria > Pseudomonadales > Pseudomonadaceae > Pseudomonas > Pseudomonas sp. B8(2017). The sequence goes on from NZ_NEIO01000011.1 coordinate 63,451, forward strand.
CGGCCGGCAATTGCTCGATGATCTCGTGCTCGGCGATGCGTAGCTGGTGGTGGCGGGTGCCGTAGTGCTTGGCGATCAGGTCGGAATACTGGAACTCGTCGCCGCGTTCGCCGCCGGCATCCTCGAAACCGATGGAGAAGGTCGACAGGTCGTCCACGCCCACTTCGCGCAGTAGGCCGACCAGCAGGCTGGAGTCGACCCCGCCAGACAGCAGCACACCCACGTCCACCGCTGCCCGTTGGCGAATGGCCACGGCGTCGCGGGTGGCGTCGAGCACGCGGGTGGTCCAGCCTTCCAGATCCAGCTCACGTTCATCGGGGTTGGCGCCGTAGTGCAGCTGCCACCAGGTCTGGCGTTCCACTTCGCCATGGCGGTCGATGCGCATCCAGGTACCGGGTTCCAGCTTTTGCACGTTGGCCAGCAGGGTACGTGGCGCCGGCACCACGGCGTGGAAATTCAGGTAGTGGTTGAGTGCCACCGGGTCGAGCATCGGGTCGATGTCACCACCCTTGAGCAGCGCCGGCAGGGTCGAGGCGAAGCGCAGGCGCTCGCCGTTGCGCGACAGGTACAAGGGTTTGACGCCCAGGCGGTCGCGGGCGAGGAACAGGCGCTGGTTGTCGCGCTCCCAGATGGCCAGGGCGAACATGCCATTGAGCTTGGGCAGCAGGGCCGCGCCCCAGGCGTGGTAGCCCTTGAGCAGCACCTCGGTGTCGCCGTCGGACCAGAAGCTGTAGCCCAGGGCCTGCAGTTCCTGGCGCAGTTCGGGGAAGTTGTAGATGGCGCCGTTGAAGGCCAGCGACAGGCCCAGGGTGTTGTCGACCATCGGCTGGGCAGAGCCGTCGGACAGGTCCATGATTTTCAGGCGCCGGTGGCCGAGGGCGATCGGGCCTTGGCTATGGAAGCCCCAGGCATCCGGGCCGCGGGGCGCCAAGTGGTGGGTTATGCGCTCTACCGCAGCCAGGTCGGCTGGGCGAGAGGCTTGGTCGATGGGGGTGAAACGCAACTCTCCTGCTAATCCGCACATAGGTCCTTACCGGTTTTTCCGTTGGGGAGGGGGTGCCCCGGATTAGGGCACCTTAAGGAACTGACCCATGTGGTTTGTGAGAGTTTTAGATCGATCTGTTATATGGGGCTGCTGTGCAGTCTTTCGCGGGCTCGCCCGCTCCCACCGGTTCACCACAGGCCTGGGGACTTGCGCGGTCCCTGTGGGAGCTGGCTTGCCGGCGATTGGGCTGCGTAGCAGCCCCCGGCCCGATCACTTCCCGCGAATCAACCTGCGCAAGGCAAACCGATTCGGGTGGCACGCCTCCGCCACCGCCCGTGGCAACGGCAGCGGTTCCCCGCATACCCACGCCGCCACCAGTTCGCCGCTCAACGGCGCCGTGATCAACCCGCGCGAGCCATGCCCGCTGTTCACATACAACCCATTCAGCCAGGGGCAGGCCACATCCGGCACCTGCCGCGCATCCCGGCCCAGCACTGCATAGGCCTGGGCGAACGCCTGCGCATCCGCCACCGGCCCGACGATCGGCAGGTAGTCCGGGCTGGTGCAACGGAACGCCGCTCGCCCCTGCAATTGCCCAGGGTCCAGCTCGGCGGTACCCAGGCGCTGGGCCAGGTCGACCGAAATCTCGTCCAGCAACGTCAGGTTGCCCTGGTGCTCGGCCACCGTCGGCGCCAGGTCTGTGCTGTGGAAGTCGAAACTCGCGCCCAAGGTGTGTTCATCCCCACGCGGCGGCGCTACATAGCCTTCCGCACACACCACGGTGCGCAGCGCGCGGCTGCTGGCGGTGGCCGGCAGGCGGGTGATCTGCCCGCGGATGCGCTTGAGCGGAAGGTGCGCGCATGGCTCGAAGCGCAGTACGTCGGCGGCACCGGCCAGGACCACCACCGGCGCGCTGGCCAGCAAACGTTCGCCAGCCCAGGCTTGCCACTGCCCGTCGACCTTGCGCAGTTCAAGCACCTCCTGGTGCGTCAGCAGGCGAATACCCGGGTGCTGCAACTGCTGCTGGCACAGCGCCGGCGGGTGCACCCAGCCACCTTCGGGATAGAACAGCCCACCAGCCGGCAACGCCACCCCGGCGATGGCTTCGGCCTCTGCACGCTCCAGCGAGCGCAACAGGCCAGGTTCGAAGGCGCCAGCCAGTTTGCCTTGGCGTTCGGCTTCCTTGCTGTCGAAGGCCAGTTGCAGCACGCCGCAGGCATCCCAGTCGCGGCCACGTTGCAGGCGCTGCAGCTGGCGCCGGGTGTAACCGAAACCGGCCAGGATCATCTGCGACAGCGCCGTGCCATGGGCGGACAGCTTGAGGTACAGCACCCCTTGCGGGTTACCCGAAGCTTCCTGTGCCGGGGTGTCGTGGCGTTCCAGCACGGTAACCTGCCAGCCACGCCGGGCCAGGCTGGCGGCGGTTGTGCTACCGGCGAGCCCGGCGCCTATCACCAGCGCTTCACGCGGCCCCGCTATGGCAGCCGGGCGCGCGTACCATGGCGCGCCGGGGCTGGGCACAGGGCCGACATAGGCGCCGCTCATTACTTCCCATTTCTTGCCGATGCCCGGCACCTTCTTCATGGCGAAGCCGGCGTCGACCAGGCTGCGGCGTACCCAGCCGGTGGTGGTGAAGGTGCCTAGCACCGTGCCCGGGTGTGACAGCCGTGCCAGCTGCGCGAACAGCTCCGGGGTCCACATGTCGGGGTTCTTGGCCGGGGCGAAGCCGTCGAGGAACCACACATCGATCTGCGCATCGAGTTGCGGCAGCTGTTCCAGTACGTCGCCTATCAACAGGGTGAGGGTGACCCGGCCGTTGTCGAAGGTGAACTGCTGGAAGCCAGGGTGCACTGCCACGTACTGCTCCAGCAGGGGCTGGCTGTAGGCCGCCAGTTCCGGCCACAGGCGTATGGCGCGGGCCAGGTCGTCGCGACCGAGGGGGTATTTTTCGACGCTGACGAAATGCAGGCGGGCCTCGGCGTGGGCGTGTTGCTCGAACAGTTGCCAGGCGCAGTAGAAGTTCATGCCGGTGCCGAAACCGGTTTCGCCGATCACCAGGCAGGTGTGCGGGGCGAGGTTGGCAAAGCGCTCGGCCAGGCGGGTTTGCCCAAGAAACACGTGCTTGGTTTCTTCGATGCCTTCGTTGACTGCGAAATAGACGTCGTCGTATTGCCGCGAATGGGGGCGGCCCTGGTCGTCCCAGTCGATCTGGGCGTGCTGGAGGAGGGTGGACATGGTTGGCTCGGTTGCAGCGGATGGGCGGATTTTATGCCATCCGGGAGGTTTGCGCAGGCTGTGCCGGCCTCTTCGCGGGCACGCCCGCTCCCACAGGTACTGCACAAGCCTTCAAATCCGCTAGTCTTGCTTATCCATTGAAGGAGCCAGTGCATGTTCGAATCCGCCGAAATCGGCCACAGCATCGACAAGGAGGCTTACGACGCCGAGGTACCCGCTTTGCGCGAGGCCCTGCTCGAAGCCCAGTACGAACTCAAGCAGCAGGCACGCTTCCCGGTAATCGTGCTGATCAACGGTATCGAAGGCGCCGGCAAGGGCGAGACGGTCAAACTGCTCAACGAGTGGATGGACCCGCGCATGATCGATGTGCTCACCTTCGACCAGCAGACCGACGAAGAGCTGGCCCGCCCGCCGGCCTGGCGCTACTGGCGGGCCCTGCCACCGAAGGGGCGGATGGGCGTGTTTTTCGGCAACTGGTACAGCCAGATGCTGCAGGGGCGGGTGCACGGGGTGTTCAAGGACGCCGTGCTCGACCAAGCCATCACCGGCGCCGAGCGGCTGGAGGAGATGCTGTGCGACGAAGGTGCGCTGATCATCAAGTTCTGGTTCCACCTGTCCAAGAAACAGATGAAGGCGCGGCTGAAATCGCTCAAGGACGACCCGCTGCACAGCTGGAAGATCAGCCCGCTGGACTGGCAGCAGTCGGAGACCTACGACCGTTTCGTGCGCTTTGGTGAGCGCGTGCTGCGCCGCACCAGCCGCGACTACGCGCCATGGCATGTCATCGAGGGCGTCGACCCGAACTACCGCAGCCTGGCGGTAGGGCGCATCCTGCTGGAAAGCCTGCAGGCGGCACTGGACAACAACCCCAAAGGCAAGCACCGGGGCAACGTTGCTCCGCTGGGCCGCAGTATCGACCAGCGCAGCCTGCTTGACGCGCTGGACATGACCCTGCGCCTGGACAAGTCCGACTACCAGGAACAACTGGTCACCGAGCAGGCCCGCCTGGCCGGCCTGCTGCGCGACAAGCACATGCGCCGGCATGCCCTGGTGGCGGTGTTCGAAGGCAACGACGCTGCCGGCAAGGGCGGTGCCATCCGCCGCGTGGCCGCCGCGCTGGACCCGCGCCAGTACCGCATCGTGCCGATTGCCGCGCCCACTGAAGAAGAACGCGCGCAGCCTTACCTGTGGCGGTTCTGGCGGCACATTCCGGCGCGTGGCAAGTTCACCATCTTCGACCGTTCCTGGTATGGCCGGGTGCTGGTGGAGCGGGTGGAAGGCTTCTGCAGCCCGGCCGACTGGATGCGTGCCTACAGCGAGATCAACGATTTCGAGGAACAGCTGGTGAATGCCGGCACGGTTGTGGTCAAGTTCTGGCTGGCGATCGACCAGCAGACCCAGCTGGAGCGCTTCGAAGAGCGCGAGCAGATCCCGTTCAAGCGCTACAAGATCACCGAGGACGACTGGCGCAACCGCGACAAGTGGGACGACTATGTCCAGGCAGTGGGTGACATGGTCGACCGCACCAGCACCGAGATCGCGCCGTGGACGCTGGTGGAGGCCAACGACAAGCGCTGGGCGCGGGTGAAGGTGTTGCGCACCATCAACCAGGCGCTTGAGGCGGCGTTTGCCAAGGACAAGAAATAGCCTCTTGTTGGTTGCCTGTTCTGGCCCTTTCGCGGGCATGCCCGCTCCCACAGGGATCCCACAAAATTCAGCCCTGTGGTATTCCTGTGGGAGCGGGCGTGCCCGCGAAAGGGCCAGAACAGGCCGCACACCTGCCAAGCCATGCCGCAGAAGAATGACCTGATGAATTCTTTTCCCGGCATCCGCCACCGTTCCCGCCCTCCAAGCCCGTAGAATTCAACTACCCCCACCACGGGCTTGATCGAGGATTTTATGCACACCATTACCGGCCGCTGGGGCTATGGCCTGTTCCTGGCACTTCTGACCGCATTGCTCTGGGGCATCCTGCCGATCAAGCTCAAGCAGGTGCTGCAAGTGGTCGACCCGGTCACCGTCACCTGGTACCGCCTGCTGGTTTCCGGTGGCCTGCTGTTTGCCTGGCTGGCCGCCAAGCGCAGGTTGCCCTCCTTGCGCAAACTGGCTCCCAAGCGCAAAGGCCTTGTGGTAGTGGCCGTGCTTGGCCTGATGGGCAACTATGTGCTGTACCTGATCGGCCTCAACCTGCTCAGCCCGGGCACCGCGCAACTGGTCGTGCAGATCGGCCCGGTGCTGTTGCTGGTGGCCAGCGTGTTCGTGTTCCGCGAGCGTTTCAGCCTGGGGCAGGGCGTGGGTCTGCTGATCCTGCTGGCGGGGTTCGGGCTGTTTTTCAACCAACGCCTGGAAGAGTTGCTGACCTCGCTCGGCACCTATACCACCGGCGTGCTGACCATCCTGCTGGCCACCAGCATCTGGGTGTTCTATGCGCTTAGCCAGAAGCAGCTGCTGACTGTGTGGCATTCGCAGCAGGTAATGATGGTGATCTACCTCAGCTGCGCCGCGCTGCTGACGCCCTGGGTTCACCCGTTGGAGGCGTTGCAGCTGACCCCGGTGCAAGGCTGGCTGTTGCTGGCCTGTTGCCTGAATACCCTGGTGGCCTATGGCGCGTTCGCCGAGGCGCTGGCGCACTGGGAGGCGTCGCGGGTGAGTGCCACGCTGGCGCTGACCCCGCTGGTGACCTTTGTCGCGGTGGCGCTGGCGGCGTTGGTGTGGCCTGAGTATGTGCACGCCGAGGACATCAATGCCCTGGGCTATGTGGGGGCAGTGACGGTGGTGCTGGGTTCGGCGCTGGTGGCGCTGGGGCCTTCGCTGGTGGCCGGGTGGCGAGCCCGCAGGGCGCGGTTGGCCCAGGTTAATTGATCGCCTGTACTGGCCCTATCGCCGGCAAGCCAGCTCCCACAGGATTACCACAGGCCTGAGCATTATGGGGAACCTGTGGGAGCTGGCTTGCCGGCGATAGGGCCAGTACAGGCAATGAAGAACTTAGCCCTTGCCCCCCGGAGCCAGCATGTTCTCCGGCCTCACCCACTGGTCGAACTGCTCATTGGTCAGGTACTTCAACTCCAGTGCCGCCTCGCGCAAGGTCTTGCCTTCGCCATAGGCCTTCTTGGCAATTTCCGCCGCCTTGTCATAGCCAATATGCGGGTTCAGTGCCGTCACCAGCATCAACCCCCGTTCCAGGTGCGCCGCCATCTGCTCGGCATCCGGCTCGATGCCCGCCACGCAGTGCTGCTGGAAGTTGCGACAGCCGTCAGCCAGCAATTCGATCGACTGCAGCAGGTTGTGGATGATCACCGGCTTGAACACGTTCAGCTGCAAATGCCCCTGGCTGGCGGCAAAGCCGATCGCCGCGTCGTTGCCCAGCACCTGGCAGGCCAGCATCGACAGCGCTTCGCACTGGGTCGGGTTGACCTTGCCTGGCATGATCGAGCTGCCCGGCTCGTTGGCCGGCAGGCGTACCTCGGCCAGCCCGGCGCGCGGGCCGGAACCCAGCAGGCGCAGGTCGTTGGCGATTTTCATCAGGGCCACGGCCAGGGTCTTCAGGGCGCCGGCCAGGCTGGTCAGCGGCTCGTGGCCGGCGAGGGCAGCGAACTTGTTCGGCGCAGTGACGAACGGCAGGCCGGACAGCGCTGCCAGCTCGGCGGCGATGGCTTCGGCAAAACCATGCGGGGCGTTGAGCCCGGTACCCACGGCAGTGCCGCCCTGGGCCAGTTCGCACACCGCCGGCAGGGTGGCGCGGATGGCGCGCTGGGCATAGTCGAGCTGGGCGACGAAGGCCGACACTTCCTGGCCGAAGGTGATCGGCGTGGCGTCCATCATGTGCGTGCGGCCGGTCTTCACCAGCTTGTGGTGGCGTGCCGACAGCTCGGCCAGCCCCGAGGACAGCTCTGCGATGGCCGGCAGCAGCTTGTCGTGCACCGCGTGCGCCGCAGCGATGTGCATGGCGGTGGGGAAGCAGTCGTTGGAACTCTGCGAGCGGTTGACGTGGTCGTTGGGGTGCACGGGTGCCTTGCCGCCACGGCCCTTGCCGGCCAGTTCGTTGGCCCGCCCGGCGATCACTTCGTTGACGTTCATGTTGCTCTGGGTGCCGCTGCCGGTCTGCCAGACCACCAGTGGGAACTGGTCGTCATGCTGGCCGCCCAGCACTTCGTCGGCGGCCTGCTCGATCAGCCGGGCGATGTCGGCTGGCAAGTCGCCGTTACGGTCGTTGACGCGGGCCGCGGCCTTCTTGATCAGCGCCAGGGCGTGCAGCACCGCGATGGGCATGCGTTCCTTGCCAATGGCGAAGTTGATCAGCGAACGCTGGGTCTGCGCACCCCAGTAGGCGTCCTCAGGAACTTCGACCGGGCCCAGGCTGTCTGTCTCGATACGGCTCATTCTGTACTCACTCCTGTGTAGTTCGAAATCGCAGTTTAGGCCCTGATTCGACCGAGCGGTTCCGTCGCTCGTCGTGCCACTTGAGCACATCGCCACCACGGCGCAGAATGCTCTACTCTGAGGTACCCGCCTCCCTCTCTTCTGAAGGAAATGCAATGACCCGTCTCCGTGTCCTTTGTGCCGCCGTTGCCCTGGCTTGCGCCAGCGGCCAGGTACTCGCTGCCACCGCCAGCCACAACGCTGCTGCCGAGAAATTCCTGACCCTGGCCAACGCCGACAAGCTGGGCACCCCGGTGTACATGCAGGTCCAGCAGATGTTCGCCCAGCGTTTCGCCCAGACCAAGGCCCCGACCACCAAGCAGGCGGTGCTGGAAAGCTACCAGGCCAAGGCCAACGCCGCGCTGGACAACGCCATCGGCTGGAACAAGCTGAAGCCGAAGATGGTCGACCTGTACACTCAGACCTTCACCGAGCAGGAGCTCAAGGACCTGGTCAAGTTCTACGAATCGCCGCTGGGCAAGAAAGTGCTGCGCGAAATGCCCAAGGTCACCCAGCAGTCGGCCCAGCTGACCCAGCAGAGCCTGGAACCAGCGGTACCGGTGGTGAACAAGCTGCTGGACGACATGACCAAGGAACTGGACCCGAACGCTGGCAAGGCCGCCGCCCCGGCGAAGAAGTGAGTACGCCGCGATGACCATGCAACAGCGTATCGAACAGCAGCTGGCCGCCCTGGCGCCGCAACACCTGCAAGTGCTCAATGAAAGCCACATGCACAGTCGTGGTCAGGAGACCCACTACAAGGCAGTGATCGTCAGCGAGCAGTTTGCCGGGTTGAACAGCGTCAAGCGCCACCAGAAGGTGTACGCCACCATGGGTGAGCTGATGGGCGAGATCCATGCCCTGGCCATCCACACCTACACTGCCGAAGAGTGGGCCAAGGTCGGCATTGCACCGGCCTCGCCGGTGTGCGCGGGCGGCGGGCACTGAAACCTTGCTGTTGTTCTGGTAGAATCCGCAACATCCCAAAAGGGGGCTGCTGTGCAGCCCATCGCCGGCAAGCCGGCTCCCACAGGTAAAGCGCCCTTCTTGAGTGTGGCGCAATACCTGTGGGAGCTGGCTTGCCGGCGATGGGGCGCGCAGCGGCCCCCTGTTTCTTGTGTAACCCGGTCCGCCCCTTACGAGGGCAACCACTGGAGATCCTGCTTCATGTCCCAACCCATCGTCGTCGCGGCGCTGTACAAGTTCGTCACCCTGGAAGACTACGTCGAGCTGCGCGAGCCGCTGCTCAAGACCATGCTCGACAACAACGTCAAGGGCACCCTGCTGCTGGCCCACGAGGGCATCAACGGTACCGTGTCGGCCACCCGCGAAGGCATCGACGGCTTGCTGGCCTGGCTGCGCAATGACCCGCGCCTGGTTGATGTCGACCACAAGGAATCGTACTGCGACGAACAGCCGTTCTACCGCACCAAGGTCAAGCTCAAGAAAGAGATCGTCACCCTCGGCGTGCCGGGCGTTGACCCGAACCAGGCGGTCGGCACCTACGTCGAGCCCAAGGACTGGAACGCGCTGATCAGCGACCCGGAAGTGCTGCTGATCGACACCCGCAACGACTACGAAGTGGCCATCGGTACCTTCAAGGGCGCCATCGACCCGAAGACCGAAACCTTCCGCGAGTTCCCCGACTACATCAAGGCCAACTTCGACCCCAGCAAGCACAAGAAGGTTGCCATGTTCTGCACCGGCGGTATCCGTTGCGAAAAAGCCTCCAGCTACATGCTCGGTGAAGGCTTCGAGGCGGTCTATCATCTTAAGGGCGGCATCCTGAAATACTTCGAGGAAGTGCCTCAGGAAGAAAGCCTGTGGGACGGCGACTGCTTCGTCTTCGACAACCGCGTCACGGTGCGCCATGACCTGAGCGAAGGCGAGTACGACCAGTGCCACGCCTGCCGCCACCCGATCAATGCAGAGGAGCGCGCGTCCGAACACTATTCGCCAGGGGTCAGCTGCCCGCATTGCTGGGACACCCTGAGCGAGAAGACCCGGCGTAGCGCCATCGACCGGCAGAAGCAGATCGAGCTGGCCAAGGCCCGCAACCTGCCGCACCCGATCGGTTACAACTACAAAGCCGAGGCTTGATGCATGTCTGCACGCCTGATCTATGTGATGGACCCGATGTGCTCCTGGTGCTGGGGTTTCGCACCCGTGGCCGCGGCCCTGATCGCCCAGGCGCGTGACGCAGGCGTGCCCACCCGCCTGGTGCCGGGCGGGCTGCGTACCGGCGGCAGTGCCCTGGACAGCTCTACCCGCAAGTACATCCTCGAACACTGGCAGGCGGTGGCCGATGCCACCGGCCAGCCGTTCCGCTTCGAGGGGGCCATGCCCGACGGCTTCGTCTACGACACCGAGCCGGCCTGCCGTGCCCTGGTCACCGCCCGCGAACTGGACGCCGAGCGCGTCTGGCCGCTGCTGGCGCTGATCCAGAGTTCGTTCTACGAGCAAGGCGTGGACGTTACCGTTGCACCGCATCTGGTCGATCTGGCCGAACAGGCAGGCTTCGACCGTGCCGTGTTCGCCGAGGCCTTCGCCCGTGCCGATACCCGCGCCGCCACTGCAGCCGATTTCAGCTGGGCCCAGGACCTGGGCATCGCCGGTTTCCCGACCTTGCTTGCCGAACGCAATGGCCAACTGGCCCTGCTGACCAACGGCTACCAGCCGCTGGATCGCCTGCAACCCTTGCTCGGCCGCTGGCTGCAGCAGGCCGCCTGTGCTTGATGTGCCTGGGTCACCCGACCCGGTACCGGGCAAACCTCACACTGTGGCCGATCGATTGAGCTGGGCGGAAATCCGCCGCCTGGCCCTGCATCACAAGAAAAACCTCTGGTCCGCCAACCTCATCGCCGTATTGGCGGCCTGCTGCAGCGTGCCTATCCCGCTGCTGCTGCCGCTGCTGGTGGACGAAGTGCTGCTGGGCCATGGCGATGCCGCGCTGAAGTGGATGAACCACCTGCTGCCGTCCAGCTGGCAGGTGGCCGCGGGCTACATCGGCCTGATGTTGCTGCTGACCCTGTGCCTGCGCCTGGCCGCCCTGGCGTTCAACGTGATCCAGGCCAAGCTGTTCGCCGGCCTGGCCAAGGACATCGTCTACCGCCTGCGCATTCGGCTGATCGAGCGGCTCAAGCGCATCTCGCTGAAGGAATACGAAAGCCTGGGCAGCGGCACGGTGACCACCCACCTGGTCACCGACCTGGACACCCTCGACAAGTTCGTCGGCGAAACCCTTAGCCGCTTCCTGGTGGCCATGCTGACCCTGACCGGCACGGCGGCCATCCTGATCTGGATGCACTGGCAGCTGGCCTTGCTGATCTTGCTGTTCAACCCGCTGGTGATCTACTTCACCGTGCAGCTGGGCAAGCGCGTCAAGCACCTGAAAAAGCTCGAGAACGACAGCACCGCACGGTTTACCCAGGCGCTGGCGGAAACCCTCGACGCCATTCAGGAGATCCGCGCCGGCAACCGCCAGGGCTACTTCCTCGGTCGCCTTGGCCTGCGCGCCCGCGAAGTGCGTGACTACGCCGTGGATTCGCAGTGGAAGAGCGATGCCAGCGGCCGCGCCAGTGGCCTGCTGTTCCAGTTCGGCATCGATATCTTCCGCGCTGCGGCCATGCTCACCGTGCTGTTCTCCGACCTGTCGATCGGCCAGATGCTGGCGGTGTTCAGCTACCTGTGGTTCATGATCGGCCCGGTGGAGCAGCTGCTCAACCTGCAATACGCCTACTACGCCGCCGGTGGTGCGCTGAGCCGCCTCAACGAACTGCTGGCACGCGACGACGAGCCGCAGTACCCGGCTGCCAGCGACCCGTTCGCCGGCCGCGAGACGGTAGGCATCGAAGTGCGCGACCTGCGCTTTGCCTATGCCGACGAGCCGGTGCTCGAGCACCTCGACCTGTCCATCGCCCCGGGCGAGAAGGTGGCGATCGTCGGCGCCAGCGGTGGTGGCAAGAGCACCTTGGTGCAGCTGTTGCTGGGCCTCTACAGCGCCCAGGCCGGCACTATCCGCTTTGGCGGTGCCAGCCTGCAGGAAATCGGCCTGGAAACCCTGCGTGAAAACGTCGCGGTGGTATTGCAGCACCCGTCGTTGTTCAACGACACCGTGCGCGCCAACCTGACCATGGGCCGTGACTGCAGCGACGAGGCCTGCTGGCAGGCGCTGCGCATTGCCCAGCTGGATGCCACCATCGCCGCCCTGCCGCAGGGCCTGGACAGTGTGGTGGGGCGCTCCGGCGTGCGCTTGTCCGGTGGCCAGCGCCAGCGCCTGGCCATTGCCCGCATGGTGCTGGCCGAACCCAAGGTGGTGATCCTCGACGAAGCCACCTCGGCCCTGGATGCCGCCACCGAATACAACCTGCACCAGGCCCTGGCGCGCTTCCTCAGCGGCCGCACCACACTGATCATTGCCCACCGCCTGTCGGCGGTGAAACAGGCCGACCGGGTGCTGGTGTTCGACGGCGGGCATGTGGCCGAGGATGGCGACCATCAGCAGCTGATTGCCGAGGGTGGGTTGTATGCCAAGTTGTATGGGCACCTGCAGCAGAGCTGAATTTTTGGCAGCCTGTGCGGGCCCTATCGCCGGCAAGCCAGCTCCCACAGGATTACCACAGGCCTGAGCATTGTGGGGTTACCTGTGGGAGCTGGCTTGCCGGCGATAGGGCCGGGAAGGCCGTGCGAAAATCTCCAGGTTCCCTGTCATAAAAAACCCAACCGCGAGGATGGCAAATGGCCTACGCTGTGCTTGTCTGGGTTGATTTGCGCCTTATCTGCTCTGTGACAGGGACTCCATGAAGGGACATCGCACTCTAGAAGCGCCAAAGTTGCTCGGCATCACCTGGCCCTTCATCGCCGTTGTGGTCTTCCAGGTAGCCTTGGGCAGCCTCAGCCTTTATACGCTCTCGGCCGTGCGTGCCTATGTCGCGGGCGAAAGCCTGTGGTCCAAGGCGCAGAAAGACGCCATCTACTACCTCAACCTGTACGCCGAAACCCGCGACGACAGCACCTACCATCGCTATCGCCAGGCCATTACCGTGCCCCAGGGCGACCACCAGCTGCGCGAAGTGCTGGACCAGCCCAGCCCCGACCTGGACGCCGCGCGCCAGGCCGTGCTGCAAGGCGGCAACCACCCCGACGATGTCGAGCGGATCATCTGGTTCTACCGCAACTTCCGCAACGTCAGTTACATGCAGACGGCCATCGACTATTGGGACATCGGCGACGACTACCTGGGCAAGCTGGATATGCTGGCCATGGAAATGCGCAGCAGCTTCGCCGCTGGCCCGGTCGACGCCCGCACGGTCAGTGACTGGAAGGCGCGCATCGTCACCATCAACGAAGGGGTTACCCCGGCCGCCAAGGCGTTCAGCGATGCCTTGGGTGAGGGCTCGCGCATGCTGCTGCGGGTGCTGCTGATCACCAACCTGCTGACCGCGATGTTCCTGATTGCCATTGCCTGGCGCCGCTCCAGCAAGCTGTTGGCCCAGCGTCAGGCCTTTGCCAGTGCCCTGCAGGAAGAAAAGGAGCGGGCGCAGATCACCCTGCAGGCCATTGGTGATGCGGTGATTACCGCTGACGTGGAGGGCAGTATCGGCTACATGAACCCCGCCGCCGAGCAACTGACCCACTGGCAGGCCGGCCATGCCCAAGGCCTGCCGCTGTCGGCGCTGTTCAGCCTGGTGGACGAGCAGGCCGAGGAAGAGGGCCGCAGCCTGGTCGAACAGGTGCTCAGCGGCAGCCTCAAGGGTGGCGCCGAACATGCCCGGCTGATCCAGCGCCTGGACGGTAGCACCGTGTCGGTCAACCTGGTCGGTTCGCCGATCGTCAATGACGGCCAGGTCAGCGGCATCGTGCTGGTGCTGCACGACATGACCCAGGAGCGCCAGTACATCGCCAACCTGTCCTGGCAGGCGACCCACGATGCCCTGACCGGGCTGGCCAACCGTCGCGAGTTCGAATACCGCCTGGAGCAGGCGCTCAATGACCTGGCGCGCCAGGCCGGGCGGCATTCGCTGATGTTCCTCGACCTCGACCAGTTCAAGCTGGTCAACGATACCTGCGGGCATGCCGCTGGCGACGAGCTGCTGCGGCACATCTGTGCCGTGCTGCAGTCCGGCCTGCGCGAGGGCGACACCCTGGCCCGGCTGGGTGGTGACGAATTCGGCGTGCTGCTGGAAAACTGCCCGCCCGACCAGGCCGAGCGCATTGCCGAGCAGCTGCGCCAGCTGGTGCAGAGCCTGCATTTCGTGTGGAAAGGGCGGCCGTTCGTCACCACCGTCAGTGTCGGCCTGGTGCACATGGCCCAGTCCCCCGGCACCCTCGAAACCTCGCTGCGTGCCGCCGACATGGCCTGCTACATGGCCAAGGAAAAGGGCCGCAACCGTGTGCAGGTGTACCATGCCGACGACAGCGAGCTGTCCATGCGCTTTGGCGAAATGGCCTGGATCCAGCGCTTGCACGTGGCCCTGGAAGAAAACCGCTTCTGCCTGTACGCCCAGGAAATCGCCCCGCTGAAAACCTTCGAAGGCCCCGGCCATATCGAGATCCTGCTACGCCTGCACGACGAAAGCGGCCGTACCATCCTGCCCAGCAGCTTCATCCCGGCGGCCGAGCGCTACGGCCTGATGACCGCGCTGGACCGCTGGGTGGTGCGCAATGTGTTCCTGGTCATCCGCCAGTGCCTGGACGAAGGGCGCGAGGGGCCGCTGTCGATCTGTGCGATCAACCTGTCGGGGTCGAGCATTGGCGATGACAAGTTCCTCGAATACCTGCAACGCCTGTTCGTCGAATACGCCATACCGCCGCGGATGATCTGTTTCGAAATCACCGAAACCAGCGCCATAGCCAACCTTGGCAGCGCCATCCGCTTCATCAACGAGTTGAAGGGGCTGGGTTGTCGCTTCTCGCTCGATGATTTCTGCGCTGGCATGTCGTCGTTCGCCTATCTCAAGCATTTGCCCGTGGATTACCTGAAGATCGACGGTAGTTTCGTCAAGGACATGCTCGACGACCCGGTCAACCGGGCCATGGTCGAGGTCATCAACCACATCGGTCACGTAATGGGCAAGCGCACCATTGCCGAATTCGTCGAAACACCCTTGATCGAGCAGGCCTTGCAGGAAATTGGCGTGGATTACGCCCAGGGCTACCTCATCGAACGCCCCCAGGTGTTCACCTGTGACAGTCTGCAGCGCCAACGGATCGCCGCCCGGCCTCTGTTGCAGCGGGCACCTGGCACGTTTCGCTAGCTAGAAATCACAAGGATCAAGGAGCTGAAAGTGATTGACGCATTCGTTCGTATCGGGCCTTTGATGGATCCCGCCAGCTACCCCCAATGGGCCCAGCAACTGATTGAAGACTGCCGCGAGAGCAAGCGCCGGGTAGTGGAGCATGAGTTCTACGCGCGCCTGCGCGATGGCCAGTTGAAGCAATCGACCATTCGCCAGTACCTGATCGGTGGCTGGCCGGTGGTGGAGCAGTTTTCGCTGTACATGGCTCACAACCTGACCAAGACCCGCTATGGCCGTCATCAGGGCGAAGACATGGCGCGGCGCTGGCTGATGCGCAACATCCGTGTCGAGCTCAACCACGCCGACTATTGGGTGAACTGGTGCCAGGCGCATGGCGTGCACCTGCACGAGCTGCAGGCCCAGGAGGTGCCGCCAGAGCTGAATGGCCTGAATGACTGGTGCTGGCGCGTGTGCGCCACCGAGAATCTGGCCATTTCCATGGCGGCGACCAACTACGCCATCGAAGGTGCGACCGGTGAATGGTCGGCGGTGGTGTGCTCCACCGACACCTATGCGCTGGGCTTCCCGGAGGATCAGCGCAAGCGGGCGATGAAGTGGCTGAAGATGCATGCCCAGTATGACGACGCGCACCCGTGGGAGGCGCTGGAGATCATCTGCACCCTGGCCGGCGAGAACCCGACCCAGGGGCTGCGCAATGAACTGCGCAAGGCGATTTGCAAGAGTTATGACTGCATGTACCTGTTCCTGGAGCGGTGCATGCAGCTGGAAGGGCGCCAGCAGGGGCGCATGCGCCCGGTGTTGGCAGCGGGCTGATCGCTCTCCTGTCCCGGCCTCTTCGCGGGCTCGCCCGCTCCCACAGGTATGGCGCAGTCCTCAAGGGCTGTGGTGATCCTGTGGGAGCGGGCGTGCCCGCGAAGAGGCCGGTGCAGGCTTACTGGGCGTTGAACGCCTGCCCATTCACCCCTTTGCTGTCCGGCCCCATCAGGTACAGGTACACCGGCATGATCTCTTCCGGCAGCGGGTTGTTCTGCGGGTTTTCGCTAGGGTAGGCCTGCGCCCGCATCGCCGTGCGCGTGGCACCCGGGTTGATGCTGTTGGAGCGCACCGGTGCCACGCCTTCCAGTTCATCGGCCAGGGTTTGCATCAGGCCCTCGGTGGCGAACTTGGACACGCCATAGGCGCCCCAGTAGGCCCGGCCCTTGCGCCCGACGCTGCTGCTGGTGAACACCACCGAAGCGTCTTCCGACAGCTTCAGCAGCGGCAGCAGGGTGCTGGTGAGCATGAAGGTGGCATCGACGTTGATGTGCATCACGCGCATGAAGTTGTCACCCGACAGCTGCTCCAGCGGCGTGCGCGGGCCGATGATCGAAGCGTTGTTCAGCAGGCCGTCGAGGCG
The DNA here is from genome assembly GCF_002113575.1 of Pseudomonas sp. B8(2017). Classification (NCBI taxonomy): domain Bacteria; kingdom Pseudomonadati; phylum Pseudomonadota; class Gammaproteobacteria; order Pseudomonadales; family Pseudomonadaceae; genus Pseudomonas; species Pseudomonas sp. B8(2017). The sequence continues at coordinate 79,745 of NZ_NEIO01000011.1, forward strand.
GCCGAACTGGTCTTCGATCATCACCGCCAGTTCGTCGTACTGGTGGGGCAGGGCGGTTTCCAGGTTGAACGGGATCACCACCGGTTGCGGGTGCCCGGCGGCTTCGATCTGGTCGTAGACCTCGTTCAGGTTGGCCTCGGTCTTGCCCAGCAGCAGCACAGTGGCGCCCAGCGCAGCGTAGGCCTTGGCGGCAGCGGCGCCGATGCCGCGGCCGGCACCGGTAACCAGGATGACCCGGCCTTGCAGCAGGTCGGGGCGGGCGGTGTAGTCGAACATCAGATTGTTCCCTTGTTCATTGGGCAGCGCCGATCCCTGTGGGAGCGGGCAAGCCCGCGAACACCGGCGAAGCCGGTGCCATCCACCTCAGGGCCTGCTTCGCGGGCGTGCCCGCTCCCACAGGGGCTGTGCTGCGGTCTAGACGGGGTTCAGCAGCCGCACAGCGCGCTGTCGATCACTTTGCGCAGCTCCAGCGGGTGGTCCACCACCACGTCGGCGCCCCAGTTGTTGGGGTTGTCCTCTGGATGAATATAGCCGTAGCGCACCGCCGCCGTGCGGGTGCCGGCGTCGCGGCCAGACTCGATGTCGCGCAGGTCGTCGCCGACGAACAGCACGCTGGCCGGGTCCAGGCCGAGGGTCTTGCAGGCGAGGATCAGCGGCTCGGGGTCGGGCTTGCTGTTCTTGACGTGGTCCGGGCAGATCAGCAGCGCCGAACGCTCGGCCAGGCCCAGTTGCTGCATGATCGGCTCGGCGAAACGCACCGGCTTGTTGGTGACCACGCCCCACAGCAGGTTGCCTTTCTCGATGTCGGCCAGCAGCTCGGCCATGCCGTCGAACAGCTTGCTGTGCACCGCGCAGTCGCGCTGGTAGCGCTCGAGGAACTCCAGGCGCAGGGCCTCGAAGCCTTCGGCCTTCGGGCTCATGGCGAAGGTCGCGGCGACCATCGCCCGGGCGCCGCCGGAGATCACGTCGCGGATCAGCTTGTCATCGACGGCCGGCAGGCCGCGCTCGGCGAGCATGGCCTGGCAGATGGCGATGAAGTCCGGCGCCGTGTCGAGCAAGGTGCCGTCCATGTCGAAGAGTACTGCTTGCAAACGCATGCTTATTCCTCGCGCAGGGTCTGGATCATGTAGTTGACGTCGACGTCGCTGCTGAGCTTGTAGTGCTTGGTCAGCGGGTTGTAGGTCAGGCCGATGATGTCCTTCACCTGCAGGCCGGCAACGCGGCTCCAGGCGCCCAGCTCGGACGGGCGGATGAACTTCTTGAAGTCGTGGGTGCCGCGCGGCAGCATCTTCAGGATGTACTCGGCGCCGACGATGGCCAGCAGGTAGGCCTTGGGGTTGCGGTTGATGGTGGAGAAGAACACCTGGCCGCCAGGCTTGACCATGCGGTAGCAGGCGCGGATGACCGAAGACGGGTCGGGCACGTGCTCGAGCATTTCCAGGCAAGTGACCACGTCGAACTGTTCAGGCATTTCCTCGGCCAGGGCTTCGGCGGTGATCTGCCGGTATTCCACCTGCACGCCCGACTCCAGCTGGTGCAGCTGGGCCACGGCCAGTGGCGCTTCGCCCATGTCGATGCCGGTGACCGTGGCGCCGCGCAGGGCCATCGCCTCACTGAGGATGCCGCCGCCGCAGCCCACGTCCAGCACTTTCTTGCCGGCGAGGCTGGCGCGCTCGTCGATCCAGTTGACGCGCAGCGGGTTGATTTCGTGCAGCGGCTTGAACTCGCTTTCGCGGTCCCACCAGCGGTGGGCCAGCGCTTCGAACTTGGCGATTTCGGCGCGGTCGACGTTGCTCATTAGAACAGTCCTCTGAAACTTCGCAAAATTGCGCCGGAGTATACCCGAGCGCTCGGCCCCGAGGGTCGCTATAATCGCCGGCTTTTGATATCCGAACGACGGGGAGAGGCGATGCGCGAGCGACTTTTGGCGGCGGAGAAGGTGACCGGGATCCGCTGGCAGGGCGGCGTCTTGCACCTGCTCGACCAACGCCTGCTGCCGTCGGAAGAGCGCTGGCTGGCCTGCGACAATGTCGCGCAGGTGGCAGCGGCGATCCGCGACATGGCCGTGCGCGGCGCCTCGGCCATCGGCATTGCCGCGGCCTATGGCCTGGTGCTGGCCCTGGAAGAGCGACTGGCCGAGGGTGGCGACTGGGAAATGGACCTGGAAGAAGACTTCCTTGTCCTGGCTGAAGCGCGCCCTACCGCCGCCAACCTGTTCTGGGCGCTGAACCGCATGCGTGAGCGCCTGCAGCGCCTGCGTCCGGACGAAGGCGTGCTGGCGGCGCTGGAGGCCGAAGCGGTGGCCATCCACGAAAGCGACCGCGAAGCCAACCTGACCATGGCCCAGCACGGTATCGAGCTGATCCGCCGCCACCAGGGCAACGCCCAGACCCTGCTCACCTACGGCAACGCCGGCGCCCTGGCCTGTGGTGGTTTCGGCACCGCGCTGGGGGTGATCCGCGCCGGTTACCTGGAGGGCATGGTCGAGCGGGTGTATGCCGGCGAGACCCGCCCCTGGCTGCATGGTTCGCGCCTGACTGCCTGGGAACTGGCCAACGAAGGCATCCCGGTGACCCTGTGCGCCGACTCGGCGCTGGCCCACCTGATGAAGAGCAAGGGCATCACCTGGGTGGTGGTGGGCGCGGACTGCATCGCCGCCAACGGCGACGTGGCCAGCAAGATCGGCACCTACCAGCTGGCGGTCAGCGCCATGCACCACGGCGTACGTTTCATGGTGGTGGCGCCGAGCACCAGCATCGACCTGAACCTGGCCACGGGCGAGGACATCCCGCTGGAAGAGCGCGCTGCCGACGAGTTGCTGGACATTGGCGGCACCCGCGTGGCGCCGGATGTCGAGGTGTTCAACCCGGTGTTCGACGTGACCCCGGCCGACCTGATCGACGTGATCGTGACCGAGCGCGGCATCGTCGAACGGCCGGATGCCGCCAAGCTGGCACAATTGATCTGCCGCAAGCGCCTGCACTGATCGGAAAGCTCGCTGGCCTCTTCGCGGGCGCGCCCGCTCCCACAGGGACACCACCACTCTCGAGTGTTGCGATATCCCTGTGGGAGCGGGCGTGCCCGCGAAGAAGCCAGTGAAAATCCGAAGATTCAACCTCGTGTGAGGCCACCTGCCACATCTCCCCACCGCCCCTGCCTTTGTGATAACATCCGGCAGTTTCCAAGACCGCCCATCACGGCGGCCTTCATTGCGCAGATCCATGGCACAACTCATTGATTTGTCGTAAGTCGTCGCACCCTTATGCGCTGCGGCGGCGAGCTTCGTTCGGCCCTTGATGGAGCTGCGAAGTTTCACCAGAAAAAGGAATCAGGCTTCTCATGGGCGAACTGGCCAAAGAAATCCTCCCGGTCAATATCGAAGACGAACTGAGACAGTCTTACCTCGACTACGCGATGAGCGTGATTGTCGGGCGAGCGCTGCCCGATGCGCGTGACGGCTTGAAGCCCGTGCATCGTCGCGTTCTCTATGCGATGAGCGAACTGGGCAACGACTGGAACAAGCCGTACAAGAAATCCGCCCGTGTGGTCGGTGACGTGATCGGTAAGTACCACCCGCACGGCGACACCGCGGTCTACGACACTATCGTGCGTATGGCCCAGCCGTTCTCGCTGCGCTACCTGCTGGTCGACGGCCAGGGCAACTTCGGTTCGGTGGACGGCGACAACGCCGCAGCCATGCGATACACCGAAGTGCGCATGGCCAAGCTGGCCCACGAGCTGCTGGCCGACCTGCACAAGGAGACCGTCGACTGGGTGCCCAACTACGACGGCACCGAGCAGATCCCGGCAGTCATGCCGACCCGTATTCCCAACCTGCTGGTCAACGGTTCCAGCGGTATCGCCGTGGGCATGGCGACCAACATCCCGCCGCACAACCTCGGCGAGGTCATCGATGGCTGCCTGGCACTCATCGACAACCCCGAAGTCACCATCGATGAGCTGATGCAGCACATCCCTGGCCCGGACTTCCCGACTGCCGGCCTGATCAACGGCCGCCAGGGCATCATCGAGGCCTATCGTACCGGCCGTGGTCGCATCTACATGCGTGCCCGCTCCGAGATCGAAGACATCGACAAGGTCGGTGGTCGCCAGCAGATCGTGGTTACCGAGCTGCCGTACCAGCTGAACAAGGCTCGCCTGATCGAGAAGATCGCCGAGCTGGTCAAAGAGAAGAAGATCGAAGGCATCACCGAGCTGCGCGACGAGTCCGACAAGGACGGCATGCGCATCGTCATCGAGCTGCGTCGCGGCGAGGTGCCGGAGGTGGTGCTCAACAACCTCTACCAGCAAACCCAGCTGCAGAGCGTATTCGGCATCAACGTGGTGGCCCTGGTCGACGGCCGTCCGCGCCTGCTCAACCTCAAGGACCTGCTCGAAGCGTTCGTGCGTCACCGCCGTGAAGTGGTAACCCGCCGTACCGTGTTCGAGCTGCGCAAGGCCCGCGAACGCGGCCATATCCTCGAAGGCCAGGCGGTCGCGCTGTCCAACATCGACCCGGTCATCGCCCTGATCAAGGCCTCGCCGACCCCGTCCGAAGCCAAGGAAGCCCTGATCTCCACTGCCTGGGAATCCAGTGCCGTGCAGGTCATGGTCGAGCGCGCCGGCGCCGACTCCTGCCGCCCCGAGGACCTGCCGGAGCAGTACGGCCTGCGTGAAGGCAAGTACTACCTGTCGCCGGAACAGGCCCAGGCCATTCTCGACCTGCGCCTGCACCGCCTGACCGGCCTGGAGCACGAGAAGCTGCTGGCCGAGTACCAGGAAATCCTCGAGCAGATCGGCGAGCTGATCCGCATCCTCAGCAGCGCCGAGCGCCTGATGGAAGTGATCCGCGAAGAGCTGGAAGCCATCCGCGCCGAATATGGCGATGCCCGCCGTACCGAAATCCTCGATGCGCGCCACGACCTCAACTACGGCGACATGATCCCGGAAGAAGAGCGCGTGGTGACCATCTCCCACGGCGGCTACGCCAAGACCCAGCCGCTGTCCGCCTACCAGGCCCAGCGCCGTGGCGGCAAAGGCAAGTCGGCTACCGGGGTGAAGGACGAGGACTACGTCGAGCACCTGCTGGTTGCCAACAGCCATGCCACCCTGCTGCTGTTCTCCAGCAAGGGCAAGGTGTACTGGCTGAAGACCTACGACATCCCTGAAGCGTCCCGCGCCGCCCGCGGCCGCCCGCTGGTCAACCTGTTGCCGCTGGAGGAAGGTGAGCGCATCACCGCCATGCTGCAGATCGACCTCGAGGCCCTGCAGCAGAACGCTGACGCCGACGAAGAGCTGGAGGACGCGGAAGACACCGTGCTCGAAGGCGAAGTGGTCGAGGCCGAGGAAGTGGACGAGGAAGACGGCGACACCCCTGAGTGGGTGGCCGAGCCGACCGGCGCCTACATCTTCATGGCCACCGCTTCGGGTACCGTGAAGAAGACCCCGCTGGTGCAATTCGCCCGTCCGCGCTCCAACGGCCTGATCGCCCTGAAGCTGAAGGAAGGTGACACCCTGATCGCCGCGGCCATCACCGACGGTGCCAAGGAAGTCATGATGTTCTCCGACGCCGGCAAGGTGATCCGCTTCGCTGAAAGCGTGGTGCGCGAGATGGGCCGTAATGCCCGTGGCGTGCGCGGCATGAAGCTGGGCAAGGGCCAGCAGATCATCTCCATGCTGATCCCGGAATCCGGCGCGCAGATCCTTACCGCCTCCGAGCGTGGCTTCGGCAAGCGCACCCCGCTGTCCAAGTTCCCGCGTCGCGGCCGTGGTGGCCAGGGCGTGATCGCCATGGGTACCAAGGGGCGCAATGGCCTGCTGATCGGCGCCATCCAGGTGCAGGAAGGCGAAGAGATCATGCTGATCTCCGATCAGGGCACGCTGGTGCGTACCCGCGTTGGCGAAGTGTCCAGCCTGGGCCGTAACACCCAGGGCGTGACCTTGATCAAGCTGGCTACCGACGAGACGCTGGTGGGCCTGGAGCGTATCCAGGAGCCTTCCGAGGACGAGCTCGATGATGTGATCGAGACGGACGAAGAGGGCGTCGAGGCTGAAGCGCCAGACAACGAAGAAGCTGCTGGTGCCGAAGAGGCCCCGCAGGAGTAAGCAAGCGTAAAACCCGAACGGGGCGACCAAGGTCGCCCCGTTTGACTGATCAGGCCAGGTCATTGGGGCCGCTGTGCGGCCCATCGCCGGCAAGCCTGGCTCCCACAGGTTCAGCGCGAGCTTCGAGGTTTGCGCAGTCCCTGTGGGAGCTGGCTTGCCGGCGATGGCCTGCAAGGCAGGCCCATGACAGGCGACACAGTTTTAGTTGGTCAGCACCGAATTACGATTTTGTACCATTTGGCAGAGCGAGAGTGGATGTGAGCAAACGAGCCTTTAACTTCTGCGCAGGCCCTGCCGCGCTTCCTGACGCTGTTCTGCAGCGCGCCCAGGCCGAGATGCTGGATTGGCGTGGCAAGGGCTTGTCGGTGATGGAAATGAGCCATCGCAGCGACGATTACGTGGCCATCGCCGAAAAGGCCGAGCAGGACCTGCGTGACCTGCTGTCCGTCCCCTCCAACTACAAGGTGCTGTTCCTGCAGGGCGGCGCCAGCCAGCAGTTCGCCGAAATCCCGCTGAACCTGCTGCCGGAAAACGGCACCGCCGACTACATCGAAACCGGCATCTGGTCGAAAAAGGCCATCGAGGAAGGGCGCCGCTTCGGCAACGTCAACGTCGCCGCCAGCGCCAAGCCTTACGACTACCTGGCCATCCCGGGCCAGAACGAGTGGAAGCTGACCAAGAACGCTGCCTACGTGCACTATGCGTCCAACGAGACCATTGGTGGCCTGCAGTTCGACTGGGTGCCGGAAACCGGTGACGTACCGCTGGTGGTCGACATGTCGTCCGACATCCTCTCGCGCCCGATCGACGTGTCGCAGTACGGCCTGATCTACGCCGGCGCGCAGAAGAACATCGGCCCGAGCGGCCTGGTAGTGGTGATCGTGCGCGAAGACCTGCTGGGCCGTGCCCGCAGCAGCTGCCCGACCATGCTCGACTACAAGGTCTCGGCCGACAACGGCTCGATGTACAACACCCCGGCCACCTACTCTTGGTACCTCTCGGGCCTGGTGTTCGAATGGCTGAAAGAGCAGGGTGGCGTCGATGCCATGGAGCAGCGCAACCGCGCCAAGAAAGACCGCCTGTACGGTTTCATCGACAGCAGCGAGTTCTACACCAACCCGATCAGCCACAACGCCCGTTCGTGGATGAACGTGCCGTTCCGCCTGGCTGACGAGCGCCTGGACAAGGCCTTCCTCGCCGGCGCCGATGCCCGTGGCCTGCTCAACCTCAAGGGCCACCGTTCGGTAGGCGGCATGCGTGCCTCCATCTACAACGCCCTGGGCCTTGAAGCAGTCGAAGCCCTGGTGGCCTACATGACCGAATTCGAGAAGGAGCACGGCTGATGTCCGAGTACGAACTGAAGGCGCTGCGCGTTCGCATCGACAGCCTCGACGAGAAGATCCTCGAGCTGATCAGCGAGCGCGCCCGTTGCGCCCAGGAAGTGGCCAAGGTCAAGACCGCCTCGCTGGCGGAAGGCGAAAAGCCGGTGTTCTACCGCCCCGAGCGTGAAGCCGCCGTGCTCAAGCGCGTGATGGAGCGCAACAAGGGCCCGCTGGACAACGAAGAGATGGCGCGGCTGTTCCGCGAAATCATGTCGTCGTGCCTGGCCCTGGAAGAGCCGCTGAAAATCGCCTACCTCGGCCCTGAAGGCACCTTCACCCAAGCTGCGGCCATGAAGCACTTCGGCCACGCGGTGATCAGCCGGCCGATGGCGGCCATCGACGAAGTGTTCCGCGAAGTGGCGGCCGGTGCCGTCAACTTCGGCGTGGTGCCGGTGGAAAACTCCACCGAAGGCGCGGTCAGCCACACCCTGGACAGCTTCCTCGAGCACGACATGGTGATTTGCGGCGAGGTCGAGCTGCGCATCCACCACCACCTGCTGGTGGGCGAGAACACCAAGACCGACAGCATCACCCGCATCTACTCCCACGCCCAGTCGCTGGCCCAGTGCCGCAAGTGGCTGGACGCGCACTACCCGAACGTGGAGCGCGTGGCCGTGTCGAGCAATGCCGAGGCGGCCAAGCGGGTCAAGGGCGAGTGGAACTCGGCGGCGATCGCCGGCGACATGGCGGCCAACCTGTACGGTTTGACCCGCCTGGCCGAAAAGATCGAAGACCGCCCGGACAACTCCACGCGCTTCCTGATGATCGGCAGCCAGGAAGTGCCGCCGACCGGCGACGACAAGACCTCGATCATCGTTTCGATGAGCAACAAGCCGGGTGCCTTGCACGAGCTGCTGGTACCGTTCCACCAGAACGGCATCGACCTGACTCGCATCGAGACCCGCCCATCGCGCAGCGGCAAGTGGACCTACGTGTTCTTCATCGACTTCGTCGGCCACCACCGCGACCCGCTGATCAAGGCGGTGCTCGAGCAGATCAGCCAGGAGGCTGTGGCGCTGAAGGTGCTGGGTTCGTATCCGAAGGCGGTGCTTTGATCGAAGATTGCCGGGGCCGCTGTGCGGCCCATCGCCGGCAAGCCAGCTCCCACAGGGGCCGCACAAATCTCATGGCATGCGCCGTACCTGTGGGAGCTGGCTTGCCGGCGATGGGCTGCAAAGCAGCCCCCTGCGGTCTCAAAGACTGTCCTGACTTCTGAACAGGGTTCGCACCAGTGGTAAAAGCAGTAACAACCAAACCCGCACCAATCATCAACCGCCTGGTCGTGGTCGGCCTCGGCCTGATCGGTGGCTCGTTCGCCAAGGGCCTGCGTGAAAGCGGCCTGTGCCGCGAAGTGGTCGGTGTCGACCTGGACGCGCCCTCGCGCAAGCAGGCCGTGGCCCTGGGCGTGGTCGACCGCTGCGAAGAAGACCTCGCTGCCGCCTGTGTCGGTGCCGATGTCATCCAGCTGGCCGTGCCGATCCTGGCCATGGAAAAACTGCTGGCCCGCCTGGCCCAGCTCGACCTTGGCGATGCCGTCATCACCGACGTCGGCAGCGCCAAGGGCAATGTCGTGCGTGAGGCGCGTGCCGTCTTTGGGGAGCGCCTGCCGCGCTTCGTCCCCGGCCACCCCATCGCCGGCTCCGAGCAAAGCGGGGTAGAAGCCTCCAACGCCACTCTGTTCCGCCGGCACAAGGTCATCCTCACGCCGTTGGCCGAAACCGACCCGGCCGCCCTGGCCCTGGTCGACCGCCTGTGGCGCGAGCTGGGCGCCGATGTGGAGCACATGTCGGTCGAACGCCACGACGAAGTGCTTGCCGCCACCAGCCACCTGCCGCATCTGCTGGCCTTCGGCCTGGTCGATTCACTGGCCAAGCGCAATGAAAACCTCGAAATCTTCCGGTACGCTGCGGGAGGCTTCCGCGATTTCACGAGAATCGCCGGCAGCGACCCGACCATGTGGCACGACATCTTTCTCGCCAACCGCGACGCTGTCCTGCGCACGCTTGATACATATCGCAGCGATCTCGACGCCTTGCGCGACGCGATCGCTGAAGGGGACGGGCACCAGCTGCTGGGTGTATTCACCCGCGCACGCGTTGCCCGCGAGCATTTCAGTAAAATCCTGGCCCGCCGGGCCTATGTGGACGCTATGAACGCCAACGATCTGATTTTCCTGGCCCAACCGGGTGGCCGCCTGTCAGGGCGAATCCGCGTACCGGGCGACAAGTCGATTTCCCACCGCTCGATCATGCTCGGCTCGCTGGCCGAAGGCACCACCGAGGTCGAAGGCTTCCTCGAAGGTGAGGACGCGCTGGCGACCCTGCAGGCATTCCGGGACATGGGTGTGGTCATCGAAGGCCCCAACCACGGTCGCGTGACCATTCACGGCGTCGGCCTGCACGGCCTCAAGCCGCCACCCGGGCCGCTGTATGTGGGCAACTCGGGTACCTCGATGCGCCTGCTGTCGGGCCTGCTGGCCGGCCAGCCGTTCGACGTGACCATGACCGGCGACGCGTCGCTGTCCAAGCGCCCGATGAACCGTGTGGCCAACCCGCTGCGCGAAATGGGTGCTGTGGTCGAGACCGGCCCTGAAGGCCGCCCGCCGCTGACCATCCGCGGTGGCCACAAGCTCAAGGCGCTGACCTACACGCTGCCGATGGCCAGTGCCCAGGTCAAATCCTGCCTGCTGCTGGCCGGCCTGTACGCCGAAGGCAAGACCACCGTCACCGAGCCTGCGCCAACCCGTGACCACACCGAGCGCATGCTGCGCGGCTTCGGCTACAGCGTCGACAGCAACGGCCCGGTGGCCTCGCTGCAGTCCGGCGGCAAGCTCACTGCCACCCGTATCGAAGTACCGGCCGACATTTCCTCGGCGGCGTTCTTCCTGGTGGCGGCATCCATCGCCGAAGGCTCCGAACTGGTGCTGGAGCACGTTGGCATCAACCCGACCCGTACCGGCGTGATCGACATCCTGCGCCTGATGGGCGGCGACATCACCCTGGAAAACCAGCGTGAAGTCGGCGGCGAGCCGGTGGCCGACCTGCGTGTGCGTGGTGCCAAGCTGAAGGGTATCGACATCCCTGAAGAGCTGGTGCCACTGGCCATCGACGAGTTCCCGGTGTTGTTCGTCGCCGCTGCCTGCGCCGAAGGGCGTACCGTGCTGCGTGGTGCCGAGGAGCTGCGGGTGAAGGAATCCGACCGTATCCAGGTCATGGCCGACGGCCTGATCACCCTGGGCATCAAGTGCGAGCCGACCCCGGACGGCATCATCATCGACGGCGGCCAGTTGGGCGGCGGCGAAGTGCATGGCCACGGTGACCACCGTATCGCCATGGCCTTCAGCGTTGCCTCGCTGCGCGCCAGCGCACCGATCCGCATCCACGATTGCGCCAACGTCGCCACCTCGTTCCCCAACTTCCTGGCGCTGTGCGCCGAGGTGGGCATCCGCGTGGCGGAAGAGGGCAAGTCGTGAGTGCCCTGGCGCCGGTCATCACCATCGACGGGCCAAGCGGTTCGGGCAAGGGTACGGTCGCCGGGCTGCTGGCTCGCGAGCTGGGCTGGAGGTTGCTGGACTCTGGCGCGCTGTACCGTCTGCTGGCGTTCAACGCCAGCAACCACGGCGTCGACCTGACCAACGAAGAGTTGCTGACCAAGCTTGCCGCCCATCTGGATGTGCAGTTCATCGCCGCCGAGCCCGGTAAGCTGCAACAGATCATCCTCGAGGGCGAGGACGTCAGCAACGTCATCCGCACCGAAACCGTCGGTGCCGGTGCTTCGATGGTTGCTTCGCTGCCGGCCGTGCGTGATGCACTGCTGGTGCGCCAGCGCGAATTCCGCGAGGCGCCGGGCCTGATCGCCGACGGCCGCGACATGGGCACCGTGGTGTTCCCGGACGCGCCGTTGAAAGTTTTCCTCACCGCCAGCGCGGAGGAGCGGGCGCGTCGCCGCTACCTGCAGTTGAAGGGCAAGGGTGAAGATGTTAGTCTGTCGAGTCTGCTGGATGAGATTCGTGCGCGTGATGAGCGCGACACCCAACGTGCAGTGGCCCCGCTGAAGCCAGCGGTCGATGCCATTCAGTTGGACTCTACCGAGTTGTCCATCGAGCAGGTGTTGCAACGTATCAGGAGCGAGATCGCACTGCGCGACCTTCTCTGATAGCCAGGAAAGCAGGCAGGGGCACCAGTCAACGTCCTGCCGGCTTTCCTTTACTTAAAACAAACCCACATTGTCTGGAATGTGGCTATGGGCGTCTGTTTCGCCCGAATCTACAGGAATTAAAATGAGCGAAAGCTTTGCAGAACTCTTTGAAGAAAGCCTGAAAACCCTCAATCTTCAGCCGGGTGCCATCATCACCGGTATCGTTGTCGACATCGACGGCGACTGGGTTACCGTACACGCTGGCCTGAAGTCCGAGGGCGTCATCCCGCTCGAGCAGTTCTACAACGAAGCTGGCGAGCTGACCATCAAGGTCGGTGACGAAGTTCACGTTGCGCTGGACGCGGTCGAAGACGGCTTTGGCGAAACCAAACTGTCCCGTGAAAAAGCCAAGCGCGCCGAGTGCTGGATTGTTCTGGAAGCAGCTTTCGCCGCCGAAGAAGTGGTCAAGGGCGTTATCAACGGTAAGGTTAAGGGCGGCTTCACTGTCGACGTTAACGGCATCCGTGCGTTCCTGCCGGGCTCCCTGGTTGATGTCCGCCCTGTGCGCGACACCACCCACCTGGAAGGCAAAGAGCTGGAATTCAAGGTCATCAAGCTGGACCAGAAGCGCAACAACGTTGTCGTTTCCCGTCGCAGCGTGCTGGAAGCCGAGAACAGCGCCGAGCGCGAAGCCCTGCTGGAAACCCTGCAGGAAGGCCAACAGGTCAAGGGTATCGTCAAGAACCTCACCGACTACGGCGCCTTCGTGGACCTGGGCGGTATCGACGGCCTGCTGCACATCACCGACATGGCTTGGAAGCGCATCAAGCACCCATCGGAAATCGTTAACGTTGGCGACGAAGTCGACGTACGCGTTCTGAAGTTCGACCGTGAGCGCAACCGCGTTTCGCTGGGTCTGAAGCAGATGGGCGAAGATCCGTGGGTAGCTATCACTGCCCGTTACCCAGAAGGTACTCGCGTACAGGCTCGCGTTACCAACCTGACCGACTACGGCTGCTTCGCTGAGCTGGAAGAAGGCGTTGAAGGTCTGGTACACGTTTCCGAAATGGACTGGACCAACAAGAACATCCACCCGTCGAAAGTCGTTCAGGTTGGCGACGAAGTGGAAGTCATGGTTCTGGACATCGACGAAGAGCGTCGTCGTATCTCCCTGGGCATCAAGCAGTGCAAGTCCAACCCATGGGAAGACTTCTCCGGCCAGTTCAACAAGGGTGACAAGATCACCGGTACCATCAAGTCGATCACCGACTTCGGTATCTTCATCGGCCTGGACGGCGGCATCGACGGTCTGGTTCACCTGTCCGACATCTCCTGGAACGAAACCGGCGAAGAAGCCGTGCGTCGTTTCAAGAAGGGCGACGAGCTGGAAACCGTCATCCTGTCGGTCGACCCAGAGCGCGAGCGCATCTCCCTGGGCATCAAGCAGCTGGAAGACGATCCGTTCTCCAACTTCGTTGCTGTCAATGACAAGGGCGCTATCGTCAAGGGCATCGTGAAAGAAGTTGACGCCAAAGGCGCCATCGTCACTCTGGCCGACGACATCGAAGCTACTCTGAAAGCTTCCGAAATCAGCCGTGACCGCGTTGAAGACGCGCGTAACGTCCTGAAGGAAGGCGAAGAGATCGAAGCCAAGATCATCAGCGTTGACCGCAAGTCCCGCGTTATCAGCCTGTCCATCAAGTCGAAGGACGATGCTGAAGAGCGCGAAGCCATCCAGAGCCTGAAAAACGCTCCGGAAGCGGCTGCCGACACCACCATGGCTGCGCTGCTGCGCGAAGCAATGGCCAAGCAGAACTGAGTTCTGTTTGATCGGTAAAAAGGGCGACCCTCGGGTCGCCCTTTTTTTATGTCGGAAATGGTCCATGTCGGGGGTGGATGATGTTGATGTTTGGCGACGTCATGAAAGGTCGCGGGCGTGATAACAATTTCCTGATCATCAGGTTGCTGGCGGCAACCGCTGTGGTGGTTGGGCATTCCTTTGCGTTGTCCTACCTGGAGTGCCTGAGTTGTGCCGACCCGGCGTTGCTGCTGGGTATGCCGGTGCCGGTTCACAGCCTGGGCGTTGAAGTGTTCTTCATGGTCAGCGGGTTCTTGATCACTGCCAGTGGTGAGCGCAATGGTGCCCGGGATTTCTACCTGGCGCGCGCACTGAGGATCTTGCCTGGTTTGCTGGTGTGTCTGCTGCTCATGGCCTTTGTGCTGGGGCCAGTGGTTACCTCGTTGCCGCTTGCCGAGTATTTCTCGAAAGGCCAGGTTTACAAGTACGTCTACAGCCCGCTGTTGATATTCAAGGATGCCCAGTTCGTGCTGCCAGGCGTGAGTTTTACTCCGAGGTTTCATGGGGTTTCGGTCAATGGCAGTTTGTGGACCATTCCGCTGGAAATGCGCATGTACCTGGTGCTGGGGGTATTGGTGCTGGTGGCCAGGGTTTGTCGATGGCCGATGGCAGGGCTGACGCTGGCGGCGCTGGTGATTGCGCTGGGGCTGCATACCCTGCATCCGGCTTATGGGGAGTACCCATTCAAGTTGGTGGTGTGTTTCCTGGCGGGTTCGGCGTTCTATTCGTGCCGGGCGGTGATCCCGCATGGGTGGTGGCTGCTGCTTGCCTGCGCCGGATTGTTCTTGCTGAGCAAGGGTGGGCGCTTCGAGGTGTTTACCTGCGCCATCCTGACGCTTTACGGCACCTTGTACTTTGCTTACTGCCCGCAGGTGAAGCTGCCTTCGTTGGTGCAGGATTACTCGTACGGTATCTACCTGTATGCATTTCCGATCCAGCAAGTGTTGGCGGGGGCCATGCCATGGGCCGGTCCCTACTGGTTGATGTTGGCTGCGGTGCCGGCGTCGTGGTTTGCGGGCTATGTTTCGTGGGAGCTGGTAGAGAAGCCTGCCTTGGCGATGCGAAAGCGCTTTTCCCAAGCGGTCTCCCGGGAACAATTGGCATAGGTGTTCAGGGTGTCGGTGTGCCCGCTGCATCTGTGGCGGGCGCGCTCGGGTGCCGCCGGCTAGACCATCCCTGTAAAACTTCAATCTTGAATTTTTTTATTAAGTCAAGAACCACCCTGTTCAAATCCCTCCCAGCGTGCTACAAACTGGTTAAGCAATGATCTAGCTGCTTGATAACGAAGGGAAAAATATGACGAAGTCGGAGCTGATCGAACGTATTGTCACCCATCAGGGGCTGCTCTCGTCCAAGGACGTGGAGCTGGCCATCAAGACCATGCTTGAGCAGATGTCACAATGCCTTGCCACTGGCGATCGCATCGAGATCCGCGGTTTTGGCAGCTTCTCGCTGCACTATCGCGCCCCTCGCGTAGGCCGTAACCCGAAGACCGGCCAGTCGGTCAGCCTCGAAGGCAAGTTCGTGCCGCACTTCAAGCCTGGCAAGGAGTTGCGCGATCGGGTCAATGAAGAAGAACATGAGGCCCATACCTGATTCCACAAGGAGCAATCTGATGCGTAACCTCAAGCGCGCCCTGGCGGCGGTGTTCGTGCTGCTGTTGGCGGCTGTGGTGCTGTTCTTCGTGCTGGAGAACCAGCAAACCGTCTCGTTGGTCCTGTTCGGTTGGGCAGCCCCGGCCGTGCCAGTCGCCGTGCTGGTCCTGGCCGCCCTGGTCATTGGCCTGGCAGTCGGGCCGCTGCTGGGTGCCTACGGCGTGCAGCGCAGCAAGCGCAAGATCAGGGCTTCTGCCCGCCAGGCAGCACTGAACGGTAACTAAGGATATTTCCTACAACTGTTTGGGAAAGTCTCACCTATGCCTGTACCGGCCGTCATGGAGTAATAACGCACTTCATTTTCGGCCCAGGCGAGTGTGCGCAACATGGAATATCCTGTCCTTTCCCATCACGGTGGTGCCCGTGGCGTCACCGGCTCCTGCCATCAACTGCACCTCGCCCCGTCCACCAGCCTGCTGATCGACTGCGGCCTGGAGCAGGGCGCCGAGGCCGCGCCAGGCGCAGCATCGGCACCGTTGGGCTTCGACGTGCAGGGTATTCAGGCTCTGGTCATCACCCATGTGCATCTCGACCATGTAGGTCGCATTCCGGCATTGCTGGCTGCCGGCTACCGTGGCCCGATCCTGTGCAGCGAGCCGTCCGCCCGGCTGCTGCCTCTGGTGCTGGAAGATGCCTACAAACTGAGTATCAGCAGTGAGCCCGCCCAAGTGGCGAGGTATCTGGAGTTCATCCGCGACCTTATCGAGCCCGTGCCTTTCGAGCAGTGGCACACCCTGGTCGAGCGCCCCGGCCTCGGTTGCCGCATTCGCCTGCAGCGCGCTGGTCATCTGCTGGGTTCGGCCTATGTCGAATGCGATGTGCAGCGTGAACAAGCCAATACCCGATATGTGTTCTCCGGTGACCTTGGCGCCGGTGGCAACCCTTTGCTGCGCCCTGTGCTGCCCCCGGAACGGGCCGATGTGCTGGTACTGGAAAGCACCTACGGCGACCGCCTGCACCCGCCTGCAGGCGACCGGCAGCAGCGGCTGGAAGCGGCCATCGACCGCGCCCTTGCCGACCAGGGCACGCTGCTCATTCCGGCCTTCAGTCTCGGCCGCACCCAGGAGCTGCTGTATGAGCTCGAAGGCATTCTTCATCGCAAGGCCTTGCTGAACAAGGCCGGCCCGGCCTCCGAGGGCGACCCGCTCGACTGGTCACAGCTGCCCATCATCCTTGACTCACCACTGGCCCAGCGCATTACCGGTGTGTACCGGGAGTTGCACGACTACTGGGATGCCGAAGCCAGGGCGCGCCTGGCCGAAGGGCGCGACCCGCTTGGCTTCAGCCAGTTGATCAGCGTGGACACCCATGCCCGCCACCAGCAGGTGGTCAATTACCTGAAGAGCACCGGGCGCCCGGCGATCGTGATTGCCGGCAATGGCATGTGTTCGGGTGGGCGCATCGTCAATTACCTCAAGGCCATGCTCGGGGATCCGCGGCACGAGGTAATGTTTGTCGGTTACCAGGCCAAGGGCACGCCGGGCGCGGTGATACAGGCGAGTGAAGGGGCGGAAGGGTTTGTGCAGATTGATCTGGATGGGCGGATGTATGAGGTGCGCGCAAAAGTCGTAACCTTGCCGGGCTACTCTGGTCATGCGGATCAGCAGGGGTTGGTGAGCTTCGCGCTGGATGGTGCGAAAGCCGCAAGGAAGGTTGTGCTGGTACATGGAGAAGCTCGGGCGAAATCAGCTTTGGCCGAAGCATTAAGCAAGCGCGGCGGTAGGGAGGTCGACGTCATGGTTGCCCAGTAGCGAGCCGCAGGCCGTCGGCTCGTGGAACGGCGGTGGAACTTTGTTGACGGTATCTTTCTCTTAGATCGGATAAGTGCTAAAGCTGTAGGTCGTTTCGAGCGGTCTGCGGTGGATGAGCAAAATGCCGCTACGCTTAGCTTCAGCTGGTCTTTCGTCAGGTCAGCTGCAGCCAAGGCTAAGCCTGGCTGGCAGAGGAATCATGCAAATGGCCGGATCTAAGGAAAACGAGAACAAATGCGAAATGAACGTAGTCCCGGAGTCGAAAATGACGAAGTTGATGTTCTCGAACTCTGGCATGTCTTGTGGAGTCGTAAACTGCTCATCCTTTCGTGCGTTGTTTTAGTTACTGCAGCTACTCTTGTTTATGTTTGGCTAAAGACGCCGATGTATGAGGCCAAGTCTTTTATATTGCCACCTACCAAGAATGATATTGCCCAGTTGAACTATGGCCGCACTGAAGCCAGCGGCCTCAAAGCGTTTACACCCAAAGATGTTTATCAGATTTACCTGCGTTCCCTGCAATCCGAGTCACTGCGGCGCCAGTTTTTTCGCGCGGTCTATTTGCCTAATTTGCCAGAGGTCGCCCGCCAAGGCTCTCAAGATGCACTTTATGACCAGTTTGGCAAGGTATTGACTGTGGGGGCTGTGGCGGGAGATAGTGCCGAGCGCTTTTTGATCAGGGCGTTAAGCGACGACCCCAAGATGAGTGTGAAGTGGGTAACGCGTTTTTCGGAAATGGCCAGCGACCTTGCTAAAAAGACGCTGGTTGAAGATGCCGATACTGAAGTGAAGGTGGTGGTCAAGAACCTGGAGCAACAGATCCGCAGCGCGCGAGATGCGGCGCACAAGCAGCGGGAAGATCAAATCGCCCGCCTTGAAGAGGCGCTGAAAGTTGCCAAGGCAGTGAACCTGAGCAAGCCACCCATCATTGCCAGTGGCATGGATACTGAGGTGTCTGGCGGCATGCAGGGCGCACTGACCTACATGCGCGGTAGCCAGGCCCTTGAGGCAGAGCTTGCAAACCTTCGCACGCGGGAGTCCGATGACCCATTCGTCGCCGGTTTGCGGGAGATCCAGGAGAAACTCGACTTTTACCGCAATCTGCAGCTGAACCCGGCCGTGATCGAGGTGTTTCAGCAGGATGGTGCCATCGAGGTGCCTGATACCCCGGTCCGGCTGCGCAAATTGCTTATTGTCGTAGGGGGTGTGTTCGCAGGGCTGGTACTGGGTGTGCTCCTGGCCGCATTTACCCACCTGGTATCTACTGAAAGAGAGCGTCGTCTGGGACGCGTTTGAGCTACCCCGCACCCCCGAGCCTGTATGCTGCGGGAAGAGTCGAACTGATAGTAATAAATTTCAACAAGAGGCTGGTTGCGTGAAGCTCATAGAAACAAATATCTCGGACGTAGTCGTTTTTGAACCTACCGTTTTCGAGGACGACAGGGGCTGGTTCTATGAGTCTTATAGCGAGCCTAAGTTTCATGCCTTGCTCAGTGCGCAAGGTATTACCCTTCCGCCTTCTTTTGTTCAGGAAAATTGCTCTTTATCCAAAAAGGGCGTCATGCGCGGCTTGCACTATCAGCTTTATCCATTTGCCCAAGGCAAGTTGGTAAGCGTGGTCAAGGGCGCAGTGTTCGACGTGGCAGTGGATATTCGAAAAGGCTCCCCTACCTTCGGGCAGTGGGTAGGCATGGAGCTGTCGGCGGCCAACCGCAAGATGATGTGGGTGCCTGAAGGCTTCGCCCATGGTTTTATCGCGCTGGAAGAAGATACGGTGTTCCAGTACCGCACGACCAATGTCTACTCCAAAGAGCATGAACGCAGCATTGCCTGGAATGACCCGGACCTTGCCATCGAATGGCCACAGCTGGAGGGGCTGCTGATCAGTGACAAGGATGCGATTGCGCCAACCCTTGCCGAGGCTGACTTGCCACCGCTGATCCTGAAAGGGCAGGCGGAAGACTTGGTACTACCGATTATTGGTGATGATCGCGGGAGCCTGATCAGTATTGAAAAGGCGTTGAATATCCCGTTTGCCATCCGTCGCGTCTACTACATCTTCGGTACCAAGGCCGGCGTCAGCCGCGGCTTCCATGCCCACCGGGATCTCCAGCAACTGATAATCTGCCTGGCCGGCAGTTGCCGCATGACCCTGGATGACGGTACCGGCCGAGTCGACCATATGCTTGACGCGCCACAGAAAGCCTTGCTGATCAAGAATATGGTCTGGCGTGAAATGCATGATTTCAGTGAAGACTGCGTACTCATGGTCATCGCCAGTGAAACCTACGACGAGCGTGATTACATTCGCAGTTACGATGACTTCAAGAGGCTGATCGCCCATGCCTAGCATTCATGCCTTGGCCGATGTACAAACCGATGCCATCGGTGAAAAAACCAGAGTCTGGCAATACGCGGTCATCCTCAAAGGTGCGCGAATTGGCAGCAACTGCAACATATGCGCCCACACCCTGATCGAAGGAGGGGTTGTAGTCGGGGACAACGTCACCGTGAAAAGTGGTGTGTTTCTGTGGGAGGGGCTCGTGATCGAGGACAATGTCTTCATTGGCCCCAATGCTACATTCACCAACGACAGAGTACCGCGCTCCAAGTGTTACCCCGAGGCTTACGAAGTCACGGTGCTGAAGGAAGGCTGCAGCATCGGTGCCAACGCAACATTGCTCCCGGGCGTCACGATTGGTCGACACGCCATGGTAGGTGCCGGTGCCGTCGTGACAAAGGATGTACCTGATTACTGCGTGGTAGTGGGTAATCCGGCAAAAATAACAAGGGAGCTAGAGCATGGTTGATTTCCTGAATCTCAAGGCCGTCAATAAACAGTACCGCGAAGAATTGTTGCAAGCGTGTGCCGATGTCATCGATTCCGGCTGGTACATCGGCGGTAGCGCTCTGGCCCGCTTTGAAAGCAACTTTGCCGCTTATTGCGGTACCGCTCATTGCATTGGCGTGGCAAACGGTCTCGATGCGCTGACGTTGACCTTGACCGCCTGGAAACAGCTGGGGCGGGTGAAGCAGGGTGATGAAGTCATCGTCCCGGCCAATACCTACATTGCGAGCATCCTGGCAATCACCGCCAGTGGGCTTGAGCCTGTGCTCGTCGAACCTGACCCCGCAACCTTCAATATTGATACCTCCCTCATACGCCAGGCTATTACCGACAAGACGCGCGTCATCCTGCCGGTACACCTGTATGGGCAAATTGCAGACATGAAGGCGATCACCGAGATTGCCGCCGAATACGGTTTGCTGGTACTCGAAGACTCGGCCCAGGCTCACGGTGCCTCAATCGATGGCAAGCGGGCGGGGAGCTGGGGGAATGCCTCGGGCTTCAGCTTCTATCCGGGCAAGAATCTGGGTGCGCTCGGCGATGCCGGGGCGATAACCACCTCGGATGCCGAGTTGGCGGAAGTGCTGCGCGCCCTCAGAAACTACGGCTCCCATGAGAAGTACAAGAACTTGTACGTCGGAGTGAACAGTCGTTTGGACGAGATCCAGGCGGCTATGCTGGACGTGAAGCTCAAGTATCTGGGTGAAGAAATCAGCCGGCGCCGGCACATCACCAAGTGCTACCGCGCGGGCATTCAAAATGCTCAAATCGTCCAGCCGCAAAATAAAGTTGTCGAGGAGCATGTCTGGCATCTGTATGTAGTACGCACGCCGCACAGAAACGATTTGCAGCAACATCTTCGCGAGCAAGGGATACAGACGCTGGTTCACTACCCAATCCCGCCTCACAGGCAGCAGGCTTACAGTCAGTACAACGGTTTGAGCCTGCCGCTGACTGAAAAAATTCATGATGAAGTGCTCAGCCTGCCTGTCGACCCCACCATGAGCGACGCGGATATTCAGACGGTCATCGATGCCTGCAACAGTTTTACTGTGTCCGGGCAATAATACATGACGTTGATCAAGACCAGTCTGCTGAATGCTATTGCTGTTTTTGTAAAGATGGCGACATTGCTGGGGCTCAACAAGGTGCTGGCCCTTTATGTAGGGCCAGCGGGTTACGCGGCGATCGGGCAATTGCAGAATGCCGTTACCATGTTCACGACACTGGCCAGCGGCGCTGTCAGCACAGGGGTAACCAAGTACACGGCGGAGTTTGCTGATCGGCCGGACGAACAACACAGGATCTGGCGAACTGCCGGGACGCTGTCACTGCTGGTTTCGTGTGTATTGGCAGTGCTGATCGTGGCCATGCGGGCACCATTGGCAGGTTGGTTTTTCAACGACGAAAAACTCGCCCCAGTGCTGGTGTGGTTTGCCGCTACCTTGGTATTTTTTGCCTTCAACTCTTTGCTGCTGGGCATTCTGAACGGCAAGAAAGACGTTCAGCGCTACGTGCTTGCCAATATTTCTGGCAGCCTGATATCGCTGGTGGTGACCTGTGCCCTGACCATCAGGCTGGGGTTGTACGGTGCGCTGGTTTCGCTGGCTGTGTACCAGTCGTTGAGCTTCGTGGCCACCTTGGTCATCTGCATGCGCACATCATGGTTCCGCCTCTCAGATTTCATCGGGGCGCTGGACAAGCAGTCCTTGTCCCGGCTGGCAAAGTTTGCCCTCATGGCCGTTGTGACAGCATGTTCTCTGCCCGTTTGCCATGTGTTCATCCGGGATTACCTGGGGGCGGAGTTCGGCTGGGATCACGCTGGTTACTGGGAGGCCATGTGGCGGTTGAGCACGGCCTATCTCATGTTGATCACCACGACGCTTGCGGTCTATTACCTGCCGAGGCTCTCGGAGCTTTCAGATGCAGGTGAACTTCGTCGGGAAATCATTCAGGGATACAAGCTCATCCTGCCCCTGACCATTGCTGCCGGCCTGGTTATCTACCTGCTCAGGGACTTCATCATCCATGTCCTTTTCTCGGCGTCATTCCTGCCCATGCGTGAGCTGTTCGCATGGCAGATGGTAGGGGACAGCTTGAAGGTCATCAGTTGGTTGATGGCCTACCTGATGCTCGGCAAGGCACTCACCCGGTTGTATCTGATTACCGAAGTCCTCTCGACGCTTTCGCTTTATGCTCTGACGGTCTATTTCACCCAGTTGTGGGGGTATGAAAAAGTTACCCTTGCATACGCGGCAAACTACCTGTTGTACGGAGTCGTGATGTATTTCTCGGTATTCCGTCGTTTGCACATTATTGTTGGCGATACGGCGCGGAGCTGAGTAGAGATGAAGGACGTCATCGAACAGTTACATGGGCGCATCCTTGGCGCTGAACCTGCCCAGGCATTGGTGCAGGCGCAGGTCTATGGGGCACTGCTCTGGGCGGTGGACCTGGGTATTTATGATGCCACCGCGCTGGAGCGCCACCTGGTGGCCCGATGCGCCAGCCAGGTCACGCTGCCGGCTGTCAGCAGCGTATCGCGCGGCTGCCTGCATGTGGTCAGCGAACCCTATATGCAAGGCGGGCACACCCGGCTGATGGAGCGCCTGGCGCACATGCACGAGGGGCCTGTGGACCTGCTGGTCGCGCGCAGCGCCAAGCCCCAGGTGCTCGAACGCCTGGCAGGCTATTTCGCCCATATCGAGGTGGCGCGCGGCGATGACCCGTGCGCCCGCCTGCAGTCCATCGTCGACATCCTGGCCCAGTACGACAAGGTGGTGTTGCACATTCACCCGGACGACATCATCACCACCGTCGCCTGCGGCCTGCTGAAGCAACAACGTGGCGCCGCGCTGACAGTGTATTTCGTCAACCATGCCGACCACGTGTTCAGCTTTGGCGCGTCGGTGGCCGACGTGTATTTCGAGATCAGCGCCTACGGGCACCATCTGGACAAGAAAAAGCACCTATCCTGCCAGAAGAGCTTCCTGGCGATCCCGATCGAGACCAGCGGCGCCAGAGTGCCGGATGCCGTGCCAACCCATGAGCGGATCAAGGTGTTCAGCGCTGCCTCGGCGGCCAAGTACAAGCCCCACGGCGGCCTGGACATGCGTCCGTCGATCACGGCGATTCTTCAGCGCTTCCCCAATGCCGAGTGCTGGATCATCGGTGCCAACCCCCTGACCAACACCTGGTGGTGGACAGTGAAGCTGCGCTACCCCAAGCGCTTCTTCATCCGCCGCCACCTGCCGTACAAGGACTACCTGGCCTTTGCGGAAAAAGCCGACTTCTACCTGGACAGCTACCCTATACCCGGTGGCACGGCGTTCGCCGAGCAATTGCTCAAGGGCCGGCGTTGCGTGGGGTTGGTGGCGCCGATTCAGGGCTATTCCCCGGCAGACGGCCTGAAGGTGGCCAGCATCGACCAGCTGCTGGACAGCATCGAACAACCCCGGCCCAGTGCCTCGGTGGTGGAAGCGGTGCAGCGGGTCAACTCGCTGGAGTCGGTGAAAGCGCGTTACCTGGCTTGCATCGAGCGGGGCGAATTCAGCGAGAACGAACTGGCAGCCATGTTGCCGTGGACGGGCAACCTCGATTTCATGAAACCGACAGGTAAGGTCACTAGCATGATCCCTGCGGATGTCTTCGACGCCCTGTGCCGCATAGACACGAACCTGGCGTTGCGAACCCTGTTTGCCTACGCCTGGGTGCCGAGAATCAAACTCTTGATCAAGGTCGTGCTGTTCCGGCTGGCCAGGCTGACCAGAGCGCGAGGGTGAGTGTGATCAGGATATTTATCGGCGTGCTGTTCTGCCTGCTGTTCTTCAGCGACTTCGTCGTGTTGACGCTGGGGCTGGGCAGTGTGTTTGCCGGTTGGCGAGAAATGATCAGCCTGCTGATGATCATGTGGCTGCTGCTGCGGGTGCTGGCCAGTGTCACGGCACGTGGCATGGTCAACCTCGAAGTCGGGCGGTGGTTGCTGGTCGTGCTGTTCTTCGTCTTCCTGTATCTGCTGTTCGGCGACCTTAGCGCGTCGTCGGTGCGCATGTTCCGCGCACTGGCCGTGCCGGTGTTCGTCGGCATGGCGGTGGCCATCTGGGCCCACGCGGTGTCGACCGAGAAGAAGCTGCGCCATGTGTACTGGTCGGTGCTGGCGATGAGCGTACTTACCGGCGCGTATGCGTTTTACCAGTACCTGACCATCGTCTCGGCCGAGCAGTTCTGGTACTGGCCGCTGCTTACCGCCAAAGGCTATGAGCTGCAACCCTACAACTCGATGCGTGACGGGCTGCCGCGGGTTTCCGGCTTCTTTACCGGCACGCTGGAGTTTTCTGCGGTAATCCTCAATACCGCAGCCATGACCCTGGCCGTGTTGCTCAGCGGGCGCAACTGGTCTTTGACCCGGCGCCTGCTGCTGAGTGTTGCCTTCCTGCTGCTGTGCGGGCTGATTGTGATCGGTTCGGTGCGTACGGCCATGATCGGCCTGGTGTGCATCTGCTCGATGCTGGTGGCGGCCCGGGTACTGCGTACGGCCTGGCTGATCTCCCTGCTGGGCTACCTGCAGTTCGTGGGCCTGACCGTGGCGATTTTCGCCTACCTGTCGATGGGCTACACCGAGGACTTGTCGGCACTGGACCGTGAGCGGCAGTGGCTACACATGTTTGAGGTGCTTGGCGCGCACCCCATGGGCTATGGCTTTGGCGCGGTAGGCCCGGGCCAGCCGCACTGGTTCGATTCGTTCTGGCTCAACCTGCTGGCCACCTGCGGTCTGGTCGGCCTGCTGATCATGGCCGGGTTGATCCTTTGGTATCACAAGCTGGTGACGATCATCGTCCGGGACAGGCCTCACGGCAGCTCCTGGAAAAACGGCCTGGGCAACTTCGTGATTGCCAGCTATCCGTTCTTCCTGAGCTCGTTCTTTTTCCAGTCCTATACGAACAGTGTTGTCCTCTACATTTTCGCGATCGTGGTGATGGTGATCATTGGTGAAAACAGAAGAACAAAAGTTGAGCCTGGCAGTCCTGATCGTTCTGTATCGGAAAGCTAGCCAGGACTCGATTGCCCTGCAGTCGTTGCTCGCGCAGCAGGCGTTACTGCGTGACGAGGGTATCGACCTGCAGCTGTACGTCTGGAACAACTCCCCCGGCGTGGCACAGCCGTGCCCGGGCGTACGCTGGTACGAGGCGGACAACCAGCGGTTGTCGGTGGTCTACAACCAGGTGGCCGAACAGGCGTTTGCCGCCGGGGTCGACCTGTTCATGATCTCGGACGACGACACCAACTACTCGAACATCCGCCTGTCCAGCTGCCTGGCGCAGATCGGCCAGGTACGCCGTGCGCCAGGCGGCGAGCAGGTGGGCGTGTTCATGCCCCGGCTGGTCAGCCATGGGCAACTGGTCAGCCCCGGCAAGCGCTGGCTGTTCATGGGCCGCCTTACCCCCAACGTGGCCGCGGGGCTGGTGGACTCGAAAAACCTGCTGGGCATCAACAGTGGCCTGATCTTCACTCGCGAGTGCTTCCAGCGCATGACGCCTTTCTATGACGAGCGGTTGCGCTTCTATGCCACCGATACCGACTTTTTCATCCGCTACGAGGGTTATTTCCCCAAGGCCTGCGTGCTGGATGTGGAGATTGCCCACGACCTGTCCGAGCACAGTGCCGATACCCCCGAGCGTGCCTTGTTCCGCTTCGAGGAAATGATCCACGGGCTGCGTATCAGCTTCCATTCCCACGGCCTGCTGGAGCGAGGCCTGCTTGACCTGTACCTGGTCTATGCAGCCATTCGCAAAGCGGTGGCCTACCGCCGCCCGGCCTTCGTCAAGGCCTTGTTTACCCAGGTGAGGGCCGTGAAATGATGCATGCCTTGCTCGAAAAGCTGGTGCTGCTGGTTAAAAAGCGCCCATTGGTTGTCGACCGGCGCATCTCGTCGGGCTATCTGCTGGGGCTGTTCGTGACCAAGCTGCTGATGGCCTGCCGCGGCGTGATCCGCCTGCGCCGGCGGCGCCTGGCGTTCATCGGCTCGGGGGTAACCCTGAAGGAAGTGGGCAAGATCGAGTACGGCCCGGGGCTGGTCATCGACCAGGGCTGCTTCGTCGATGCCTTGTCCAATGACGGCATCCGCTTCGGCACCGCCGTGTCGCTGAACAAGCACATCATCATCGAGTGCACCGGCAGCCTGGCCAACATCGGCAAGGGCCTGGTGATCGGCGACAACGTCGGCCTGGGTGCCGGCTGCTTCCTGGGCTGCGCCGGCGGCATCGAGATTGGCAGCGACACCATCATCGGCAACTTCGTCAGCTTCCATTCGGAAAACCACAACTTCGAAGACCCGCTGCAACCCATCCGCCTGCAGGGCGTGACCCGCCAGGGCATCAAGGTGGGCCGCAACTGCTGGATCGGCGCCAAGGTGACCGTACTCGATGGCGCGGTGATCGAAGACGGCTGCGTGTTCGCCGCAGGGGCGGTGGTGGCCGCGGGCGTGTACCGCAAGAATTCGATTTATGGCGGTGTGCCGGCCAAGTTCATCAAGGCGCGCGTAGCGGAAGAAGGGGTGGCATGAAAACGTTGCACTTTGTCCATCTGCTGAATGACTACAGCGGCAGCCCCCGGGTGTTGAACCAGACCATCACCGCGCTACAGCGACACGGCGCCGACTGCACCCTGCATGTGGGCAGCAGCGGCCACGGTGTGCTCGACGAGCTGCAGGTACGCACCTGCAGGTTTGCCTACAAGCGCTTCGACAACCGCTGGCTGACCTTGCTGGCGTATGCCGGCTCGCAGGTGGCGCTGTTCTTCAGCCTGTTGCGCCAGGTGCGGCCGGGGTCGATCGTGCTGGTTAACACCATGCTGCCCTTTGGTGCCGCCCTGGCCGCCCGTTTGCGCGGTGCCAAGGTGGTCTACCACGTGCACGAAACCTCCATCCGGCCTGCGCTGCTCAAGGCGTTCCTGCGCCGAGTGATTGCCGGCTGTGCCAGCAAGGTGGTCTACGTGTCGAAGTACCTTCAGGTACAAGAGGGCGTGGCCGGCGTGCCAGCGGTGACCGTGTACAACGGGCTGGCCGAGGGCTTCCAGCAGCAGGCAATGGCCACGCCGTACCAGCACTTGCACGACGGCAGCTTCAACGTGCTGATGCTGGCGTCGTTGAAGGGCTACAAAGGGGTGGACGAATTTGTCGCCCTGGCCACCGCACTGTCCGCGAACCCTGTGCTGAAGTTCACCCTGGTGCTCAATGCCAGCCCGCAGGAAGTGGACGCCTACTTTGCCGGCAAGGTTCTGCCGCAAAACCTCATGCTCAGCCCGGCCAGTGCCGAGGTGGCGAAGTTCTACCGCAATGCCAGCCTGGTGCTGAACCTGTCCCATGTGGACGGCTGGGTTGAAACCTTTGGCCTGACCATTCTCGAGGCGATGGCTTTCGGCATCCCGACCATAGTGCCCCCGGTAGGCGGCCCGGTCGAACTGGTCAGTGACGGGGTTGAGGGCTACCAGATCGATTCGAAAAACCATGAACAACTGGTGCGCACCGTTGCGCGCCTGTCGCAGGACCCACAGGTGTGCCAGGCACTGTCCGAGTGCGCACGCAGGAAAGCGAGTGAGTTTTCCACTGCCAACTTCCAGAAAAAAATCGTGATGGTGTTTGATGACCTATAAGATTGCAGTGATTGGTACGGTCGGTTTACCCGCTCAATACGGTGGTTGGGAAACACTGACCGAGCAATTGGTGCGCAACCTGCCGGGTGACTGCGAACTCACCGTATATTGCAGTGCGCCCCATTACCCCCAGCGCCCGAAGTTTTTCGAGCGTGCCCGCCTGGTCTACCTGAACCTCAAGGCCAATGGCGTGCAAAGCATTCCGTACGATGTGCTGAGCATGCTGCACGCCTACCGCAAGCATGACCTGATGCTGATTCTGGGTGTTTCCGGCTGCATTGCCCTGCCATTCATGCGCCTGCTGACCCGCAAGCCGATCGTGGTGAACATCGACGGCTATGAATGGAAGCGCGCCAAGTGGTCCAACTTCGCCCGCTGGTTCCTGAAGTTGTCCGAAGCGGTGGCCGTGCGTTTTGCCCACGCGGTCATCACCGACAACAAGGTGTTGCAGGAATACGTGACCGCCGAATACAACAAACCCAGCGAACTGATTGCCTACGGTGGCGACCAGGCCCGGGCCGGCGAGCCAAGCGAGCAAGCCCGCCAGGCTTACCCCTTCCTGGGTGCGCCCTATGCCTTTACGGTGTGCCGCATCGAGCCGGAGAACAACATCCATGTCATTCTCGAAGCCTTCGCCGGCTCTGGCATGCCGCTGGCGATCATCGGCAACTGGAACCACAGCGAATACGGCGTGCAACTGCGCAAGCAATACGAAGGGGTAAGCAACATTCACCTGCTGGACCCGATCTACGACGTGGAGCAACTGAGCCCGCTGCGCAGCAATGCCACGGTGTACCTGCATGGCCACAGCGCCGGCGGCACCAACCCGTCGCTTGTCGAAGCCATGTGGCTGGGCCTGCCGGTGGTGGCCTTCGATGTGTCGTTCAACCGCGCCACCACCGAAGACCAGGCGCTGTACTTTGCCGACAGCACCTCGCTGCGCAACCACGCCCAAGCCCTGTTTGCCGATGAAGGCGCCCGTGCGCAGCTTTCGGCGCGCCTGCATGAAATTGCCAACCGCCGTTACCGATGGTCGGTGGTGGCAGACCAGTACCGTAGCGTGTTCACCCGCCTGCTGGGCCGGGCGGGGAGAGGCTGATGGCCGAGCAAGGCAACGGGCAACGGCCAGGTATCCTGGCCACCGGCGGTAGCGGTTTTGTCGGCAAGGTGTTGCTGCAGCGGCTTGCTGCAGACACACGCTGGGCGCCGCGCGCGCTGGTACGGCAAGCGCCTGGCCAGCGGCTGGCGGGCGTCGACTACCGGCCATTCAGCGAACTGGCGGCGGTGGATGTTGCGTCCGGGCATTTCGAGCAGGTCGACACCGTAATCCACCTGGCCTCCCGCGTGCACGTAATGCAGGAAACCGCCGCCGATCCGCTGGCCGAGTTCCGCCGGGTAAACGTGGAAGGTACCCTGAGCCTGGCCCGAGCCGCCGCCCAGGCCGGTGTGCGGCGCTTCATTTTTGTAAGCTCGGTGAAGGTGAACGGCGAAACCACCAACGGCCGCCAGCCGTTCACTGCCGATGAAACCCCTGCGCCTTCGGACCCGTACGGCATCTCCAAGCGCGAAGCCGAAGACGGCCTGCGCCAATTGGCGGCTGAAACCGGGCTGGAAGTGGTGATCGTGCGCCCGGTGCTGGTGTATGGTCCAGGCGTGAAAGCCAACTTCCGCAGCATGATGAACTGGCTGAGCAAAGGTGTGCCGCTGCCATTTGGCGCCATCCACAACAAACGCAGCCTGGTGGCGCTGGACAACCTGGTGGACCTGCTGCTGACCTGCATCGACCACCCGGCCGCCGCCAACCAGACTTTTCTGGCTAGCGATGGCCACGACCTGTCCACCACCGAACTGCTGCAACGGTTGGGCAAGGCGCTGGGCAAGCCAGCCAGGTTGTTGCCCGTGCCCGCCGCCTGGTTGAAGGGCGCGGCCACCTTGGCCGGCAAGGCCGGGCTGGCCCAACGCCTGTGCGGTTCGCTGCAGGTAGACATTGGCAAAACCCGTGAACTGCTGGGCTGGCAGCCTCCGCTGGATGTCGACCAGGCACTGCGGGCCACGGCACTCAACTTTCTGAAAGAGCAAGACAAATGATGGCATGGTGGCTTATCCCCCTGGTCGCAGGGGCATCCCTGCTTTTGACCGCAGTGCTGCGGCGCTACGCCCTGAACAAGCAGATCATCGACGTGCCCAACGCGCGCAGTTCGCACACCGTGCCAACCCCACGGGGTGGCGGTGTGGCCATTGTGCTGAGCTTTCTTGGCTGCCTGCCGCTGCTGGGCCTGGCGGGCGCTGTGCCGCTGCCGGCACTGGTTGCCATCGGCGGGGCAGGGGCACTGATCGCGGTAATCGGCTTCATGGACGACCACGGCCACATCGCTGCCCGCTGGCGCCTGCTTGGCCACTTCGCCGCGGCCGCCTGGATGCTGTACTGGCTGGGTGGCCTGGCGCCGCTGCAAGTGTTCGGCTTTACCCTGGACCTGCAGTGGTTCGGCTACATCCTGGCCGCGTTCTACAGCGTGTGGATGCTCAACCTGTATAACTTCATGGATGGTATCGACGGCATCGCCAGCGTCGAAGCGGTGACCGCCTGCCTGGGCATGGTGCTGCTCTCGGCCCTGGCCGGTGTGCCACAGTTGATGGCGCTGCCACTGTTGCTGGCCGCGGCCACGCTGGGCTTCCTGTTCTGGAACTTCCCGCCGGCCAGGATCTTCATGGGTGACGCTGGCAGTGGCTTCCTTGGTATCGTGCTGGCAGGCCTGTCGCTGCAGGCGGCCTGGGCTGCGCCGCAGCTGTTCTGGTGCTGGCTGATCCTGTTGGGCGTGTTCGTGGTCGACGCTACCTTCACCCTGATCCGCCGCCTGCTGCGCGGCGACAAGGTGTACGAAGCGCACCGCAGCCACGCCTACCAGTTCGCCTCGCGCCACTATGGCAAGCACCTGCCGGTGACCCTGGCTGTGGCCGGGCTCAACCTGTTCTGGCTGCTGCCGGTGGCCTTGTGTGTGCTGTTGCTGGGCCTGGACGGCGTGTTGGGCGTGATCATCGCCTACCTGCCATTGGCGTTTCTGGCCGTGCGCTGGCGCGCCGGTGAACTCGAACACTAGCTAGAGTGATAGAAAGAAGACGCTAGACATGTCACTTTGCAACACTCTCAGAGGTTCTATGGATAAGCTGCGCTCAAGACTGCTTGGACTACCTCGACGCCACAAACGGCTGATCCAGGTAGCGACCGATGTAATTCTGGTCTGGTTCGCGCTGTGGCTGGCGTTTGTCGTGCGCCTGGGCATCGATGACCTGGCCAACCCTGTCCGTGATCACACCTGGCTGTTCATCACGGCGCCGATCATCTCGATCCCGTTGTTCATCCGCTTTGGTCTTTACCGGGCGGTGATGCGCTATTTCGGCAATGACGCACTGATCGCGATCATCAAGGCGGTGACCCTGTCGGCGCTGATCCTCGGTTTCATCATCTACTGGGCCAGCAACCACCAGAACGTGGTGCCGCGCTCGATCACCTTCAACTACTGGTGGCTGAGCCTGATCATGGTCGGCGGCCTGCGTCTGGCCATGCGCCAGTACTTCCTCGGCGACTGGTTTGCCACTGCCGTGCAGCACGTGCCCTTTGCCAACCGCGACGACGGCCTGCCACGGGTGGCCATCTACGGCGCCGGCTCGGCCGGTAACCAGCTGGTGGCGGCGCTGCGCATGGGCAAGGCCATGCGCCCGGTAGCGTTTATCGACGACGATGCCAGCATCACTGACCGAGTGATCGCCGGCCTGCAGGTGTACCAGCCGGAACAACTGCAACGCATGATCGACGATACCGGCGCCGAAGAAATCCTGCTGGCGCTGCCCTCGGTCAGCCGCAGCCGTCGCCGCGAAATCCTCAACCTGCTGGAAGGCTACCCGCTGCACGTGCGCAGTGTGCCCGGCTTCATGGACCTGGCCAGCGGCCGGGTCAAGGTGGACGACATCCAGGAGGTGGACATTGCCGACCTGCTGGGCCGCGACGCGGTACCGGCGCAAGGCGACCTGCTACAGCACTGCATCATCGACCAGACGGTCATGGTGACCGGTGCCGGCGGCTCTATCGGCTCCGAGCTGTGCCGCCAGATCCTCGGGCAGACACCGCGCACCCTGCTGTTGTTCGATCACAGCGAATTCAACCTGTACACCATTGCCGGCGAACTGGAGCAGCGCATCATTCGCGAAGGCCTGGCGGTGCAACTGATCCCCATCCTCGGCTCGGTCCGCGACCAGGCCAAGATGCTCGACGTGATGCGCGCCTGGCAGGTGGACACCGTGTACCACGCCGCTGCCTACAAGCATGTGCCGATTGTCGAGCACAACATTGCCGAAGGCCTGACGAACAACGTGTTCGGCACCCTGTACACCGCCCAGGCGGCGCTGCAGGCCGGCGTTGCCAACTTCGTGCTGATTTCCACCGACAAGGCCGTGCGCCCCACCAACGTGATGGGCAGTACCAAGCGCCTGGCCGAAATGGTGCTGCAGGCCCTTAGCCGTGAGCTGGCGCCGGTACTGATGGGCGAAACCGGCAATGTCTCACAGGTGAACAAGACCCGCTTCACCATGGTGCGTTTCGGCAACGTGCTGGGCTCGTCGGGCTCGGTCATTCCGCTGTTCCACAAGCAGATCAAGGCCGGTGGGCCGCTGACCGTGACCCACCCGAAAATCACCCGCTACTTCATGACCATCCCCGAGGCCGCGCAGCTGGTGATCCAGGCCGGTTCCATGGGGCAGGGCGGCGATGTGTTCGTGCTGGACATGGGCGAACCAGTGAAGATCGTGGAACTGGCGGAAAAGATGATTCACCTGTCCGGCTTCAGCATCCGCTCCGAGCGCAACCCGCTGGGCGACATCGCCATCAACTTCACCGGCCTGCGCCCGGGCGAGAAGTTGTACGAAGAGCTGCTGATCGGCGACAACGTGATTGCCACCCGCCACCCCATGATCATGAGCGCACACGAGGACTACCTGCCCTGGGATGTGCTGAAGCAGCGCCTTGACGCCCTGCGCGCGGCGACTGCGGAAGATGACTTTGCCACCGTGCGACAGCTGCTGCGTGACACCGTAAGCGGCTACGTGCCTGGCGGCGACATTGTGGACTGGCTGTACCAGCGCCGGCGCATGGAGCCCTGAACGCTGCACTTACAAAATGAACGGCGGTGCCGATACAGGAACGCCTACATGAACTTCAAACGCTGTGAAGTTTGAACGCGGGAATTGGGAAGAACTGAACGATGACTATTCTGGTAACTGGTGGTGCGGGCTTCATTGGCGCGAACTTCGTGCTGGACTGGCTGGCCGGCAATGACGAGCCCGTGGTCAACCTCGACAAACTCACCTACGCAGGCAACCTGCAGACCTTGAGCAGCCTGCAGAGCGACGCGCGGCACATTTTCGTGCATGGCGACATTGGTGATTCCGCGCTGGTGGAACAGCTGCTGAAAACCCACCAGCCACGCGCCATCGTCAACTTTGCCGCCGAGTCCCACGTCGACCGCTCGATCCACGGCCCGGAAGACTTCATCGAAACCAACATCGTCGGCACCTTCCGCCTGCTGGAAGCCGTACGCGCCTACTGGGGCGGCCTGGATGAGCAATCGCGTCAGGCCTTCCGCTTCCTGCATGTGTCCACCGACGAAGTGTATGGTTCGCTGGCCGCCGATGAACCGGCCTTCACCGAAACCCACCAGTACCAGCCCAACAGCCCGTACTCGGCCAGCAAGGCCGCCAGCGACCACCTGGTGCGCTCGTACCACCACACCTACGGCCTGCCGGTGCTGACCACCAACTGCTCGAACAACTACGGCCCTTACCACTTCCCGGAGAAGCTCATCCCGCTGATGATCGTCAACGCCCTGGCCGGCAAACCGCTGCCGGTATACGGCGACGGCCAGCAGATTCGCGACTGGCTGTACGTCAAGGACCACTGCAGCGCCATCCGCCGCGTGCTGGAAGCCGGCAAGACCGGCGAGGTGTACAACGTGGGCGGCTGGAACGAAAAGCCCAACCTGGAAATCGTCAACCGCGTGTGCGCCCTGCTGGACGAACTGCGCCCCCGCGCCGACGGCAAGCCCTACGCCGAGCAGATCACTTACGTGACCGACCGCCCGGGCCATGACCGCCGCTACGCCATCGACGCCCGCAAGCTCGAGCGCGAACTGGGCTGGAAGCCTGCCGAAACCTTCGAAACCGGCATTCGCAAGACCGTGGCCTGGTACCTCGACAACCAGGAGTGGGTGCAGAACGTACAGTCCGGCAACTACCGCGACTGGGTCGAGAAAAACTACGCAGGGCGCTCGGCATGAAGATTCTGCTACTGGGCAAGGACGGCCAGGTAGGTTGGGAGCTGCAACGCAGCCTCGCCCCGCTGGGCCAGGTGCTGGCGCTCAATTCCCGCAGCCAGGCACACTGCGGCGACCTGGCCAACCTGCCGGGCCTGGCCGAAACAGTGCGCGCCTACGCCCCCGATGTAATCGTCAACGCCGCCGCCTACACTGCCGTGGACAAGGCGGAAAGCGACCGTGAACAAGCCTTCAAGGTAAACGCCGAAGCCGTCGGCGTGCTGGCCCGCGCCGCCGCCGACTGCGGAGCATTGCTGGTGCATTACTCCACCGATTACGTGTTCCCGGGGCAGGGCACTCAAGCCTGGCGCGAAGACGACAGCGTCGGCCCACTGAATGCCTATGGCGAAAGCAAGCTGGCCGGCGAACAGGCCATCCAGGCCGCCGGTTGCCAGCACCTGATCTTCCGAACCTGCTGGGTGTATGCCGCACGCGGCAACAACTTCGCCAAGACCATGCTGCGCCTGGCTGCGGAACGCGACAGCCTGGGCGTGATCGACGACCAGCACGGCGCCCCGACCGGCGCCGAACTGATCGCCGACATCACTGCCCACGCCATCACCGCCACCCGCCGCGACCCGGCCCTGGCTGGCCTGTATCACCTGGCGGCGGCCGGTGAAACCACCTGGTGCGGCTACGCCCGTTACGTGCTGGAGCAGGCAGCGGCGTTGGGTGTGCCATTGAAAGCCCACGCCGAACAGGTCAACCCGT
Source organism: Pseudomonas sp. B8(2017) (assembly GCF_002113575.1). Classification (NCBI taxonomy): domain Bacteria; kingdom Pseudomonadati; phylum Pseudomonadota; class Gammaproteobacteria; order Pseudomonadales; family Pseudomonadaceae; genus Pseudomonas; species Pseudomonas sp. B8(2017). The sequence continues at coordinate 114,204 of NZ_NEIO01000011.1, forward strand.
TGACCACCGACGCCTACCCGACCCCGGCCAAGCGGCCGGCCAACTCGCGTCTGGACACCCATAAACTGCAGCAAGCCTTTGCCCTGAACCTGCCAGACTGGCGCCTGGGTGTGGCTCGCATGCTTACGGAAATACACGAGAAATGACCACTATGAAGCGTAAAGGCATCATTCTGGCGGGCGGGTCGGGTACCCGTCTGCACCCCGCGACACTGGCTATTTCCAAGCAGCTGCTGCCGGTTTACGACAAGCCGATGATCTACTACCCGTTGACCACCCTGATGCTGGCGGGTATCCAGGACATCCTGATCATCTCCACCCCGCAGGACACCCCGCGTTTCGAGCAACTGCTGGGCGACGGCCACCAGTGGGGCATCAACATCAGCTACGCCGTGCAGGCCTCGCCAGACGGCCTGGCGCAGGCCTTCCTGATTGGTGAAGACTTCATTGGCAACGACCTGTCGGCACTGGTGCTGGGCGACAACATCTATTACGGCCACGACTTCCAGCAACTGCTGCGCAACGCCATGGATCGCGACGAAGGCGCCAGCGTGTTCGCCTACCACGTGCACGACCCCGAGCGTTACGGCGTGGTCGAGTTCGATGAGAAGGGCAAGGCGATCAGCCTGGAGGAGAAACCGACCAAGCCGAAGTCCAGTTATGCCGTGACCGGGTTGTACTTCTACGACAAGGACGTGGTCGAGATTGCCAAAGGCATCAAGCCATCTGCGCGGGGTGAGCTGGAGATTACCGATTTGAACCGGGTGTACCTGGAGCAGAACCGGTTGTCGGTGGAGATAATGGGGCGCGGGTATGCCTGGCTGGATACCGGGACGCATGACTCGTTGCTCGAGGCGAGTGGGTATATCGCGACCATTGAGCGGCGGCAGGGGTTGAAGGTGGCTTGTCCGGAAGAGGTGGCGTACAGGCAGGGGTGGATTGGGGCGGAGCAGTTGCTGAAGTTGGCGGAGCCGTTGGCTAAGAATGGGTATGGGCAGTATTTGAAGAGGTTGGTGGGGGATAGGGTTTATTGAGGAGTAATATTTTCAATTTACTCCTCAATCGTATAGTAGAAGTTAATTCTGACTGGTTGGCTAATATATATCGTTATACTTCCACTAAGATCGTGACTCACCAAGGTGTGTCACGATCTTAGTTAGAAATTCTATTGTTCCATCAGGGGGTGGTGTGTTTCATCCCGTCTATAGATCTGACGCTGCACTTGGCTGAAATTTGATCTTCTAGAATATCTTTATAAAATGCGATTATTTCCAGGTTGTCTACTGAGTCTGGAATGTCAAATTTTGCAGATGGTTCGGCGTCGTACCAGCGAACTGCATGGCGAGTTCCATTAACAACCAGATAGAATGCGAAATTCCCACGCTCTTGAATTAAGCCATCCTTTACTAAAGAGCAATGTGCAAAAATTCCTTGGTTGGTCCTATAGGCAGCAACATTAAGCTTCACCCCGGAGGATATCAACGGGGAATGCGGTAGAGGGGGGGGAATAGACTCATCTGATTCATTAATGGTAACTGATTTGTTAATTATTTGTGCCAGCGCTTCTCTGTAATAGTTCTTGCAATAATGGAAGGCAGACGGCCCCCATTGGTGATGCTCGTCAGCTGTTAGGAGAGATGGGTGGAAGGTAATAAATTGGTCTTCCCGCAACTCGCTGAGCAAGGCCTCATACATCCAGGTAAGCTCTATATTGGCTTTCTCGATATAAGGATGTGCAACTGGGAACGGGGTATTTGTTTCAGTGTCGAATTTGGACGACCAGAAAACTTTATTGATGATGACCTGGTCAATTTTTTTTAGTTCTTTCAAGAATTGAAAGAATTTTCGCATTCCTTGGAGCCAAAGCTCGCGACGCTCAGTCGTACCTTGCTGGATTACCTTAAAACCGGAGATGCTTTCATCGTTGAGAAGGCCGCTTTCGGCCAGTTCATTTGAACTTGTAATTAGCTGGCCAGACGGCAAGGTGATAAGATCGAATCTTTCATCAATTAGATCAATCAAAATGACATCAGCGTTTGAAAATTTATCTCTGGCGGATAAGATTTCCTTCGAAAAATCACATGCGACCATGCGGCGGCGAAACGCGGAAGGAATTCGGCTCAAAGCATTACTGTTTTCATAGGCATCACTACACAATGAAGCCATTGATGAACGTGCATAGTAATCTGTTAGCTTGAAATCCCGGCTTTCTTCTAGGTTGAAAATATCCCGAGATACGCAGCTACCATAAATCAGTAAGTTTTTGATCACTATCTTTTAAGCCTTCTTAAGTGAGCCTATCATTAGGATTGCATACACAGGTCAGCTCACAAATTACGTTAAGTCAATGCCCTGTAGAGACCACTTTCGTGTCGCATAGTTCATTTTTTTTTACTCCCGGGTAAGCCAGAGCTACAGAGCAGAGCAAACTCATCGTAGGGCTCTCTAGTGGGAGCAGTATCCAGACTTGCACTATAAAAAGAGCTACCCTTACGCCGCTCAATCGAAGATTTATTATCATTTTTCGTGGAAAATATCAAGGTTTATTTTTTGTATGTGATTATTGGATCCAAAACCGGCAGGTATCCCTTTGCTGATAGGGTGAGGCATGTGCACGAAAGTTTAGCGTATTAACCCGAATAAGGGCGCGTGTTCGATTATCAAGTGTGTTTCTGGCTCTATTAAACTTCTTCTAAAATTGAAGGAATGGTTGGAGTGGTTAAGCAAAATGTGATGGTCTTAAGGAGCCCGCAGGGATCATTGAAAGTGCGTTATGCCCGTTGCCCTATGGTTCGGGGTGTTTATAGCGCTTCATCTAGACTCATGGCAATTATGTGTAGAAATGAGTTATGATAAGTTTTTTAATGTTGAGGGGCGTTAATGGAAGCCGTTCTGAGTGCCGCTAAGGAACTTATCGCCAAAGGCGAGGCGGACTTGTCAGCAGCAGGGAAACCATTCTGCGATCAGCTAACAGCTGAGCAGTGGCGTGTAGTCCGAGGGAAGAAGTTATCAGAAGCAGAGATTCATGCTGTTGAGGAGTTGTCAGCACATGCACACTTTGCAGACAAACCCCATGGTCGACAGCGGTTGTATGAGCTCGCAAAAATTGCAAGGCTTGACGGAATGTTGAGTTCCGGTAGCTCGCTTGAGCTACTCATTTCCGGACTGGAGTCCGATATAAGATGTGGGATTAACACTCCTTCGGCTTATGCGATGCTTGGTGCGTCTCATGTAGCTGAGGGGCGCTATGATCTGGGCGTTTACTACTTTAATAAGTCGAATGCGATTGCAGGCCGTAATAATTGTATTACTGCATTCATGGGGTTGTCGCGAGCGATGCCAGCAAGTGCCGCGTTTGAACAGCCTCGAACCAGATCAACTGATAGCCCGCTTGTTTTTTTGAACGAAATAGTTGACTTTGCAGGTGGGCCAGTTGCGGTGGTTGCAGGTAATGCACTGTATATCAACCGATTTTTAGAGAATTATGCCAGATCGATTGCTGAAAAAGGATTAGGTTCCTTTAGCGGGATGCACGTCCACTGGGTGAAAGAAAAGAACGAGTCATCTGACTCTATCGATTTGACAGTAAATAAAGCAAAATTGGCTTTCCCAAGCTTGAATGTGACATTTGAGCAGGTTGAGGACGTATTAGATAAGAAGTCATATTTCGCTCAGTCCAGGTTTCTAGTTGCGAGGCGTCTGAACGAACACTATCGCCTGCCATTGCTGATTACTGATTTGGATTTTCAGTTAGGCCAAGATCCATCTGATGCAATTAAAAAGCTGAGCTTTATTGATGTAAGTTTCCTTCAGCACAAATCTAAAAGTGCTCAGTGGGCATTCCCTTGGCTACGCAGTATGGCAGGCAGTGTATGGGTAAATGATACTGATGCCGCCAGGGAATTTTTCAGGCTGATGGAGGTTGGATTTTCTTCTTGCTATAACCCGCATTGGTTTAATTGGGGGGTTGATCAGAATCTATTAACGTCGGTTCTGGAGTACAGCCGTACAACGTTCCATTTGAATTTCGCTTCGTTTGCAGAGGTAGCAGGTCCCCATTTGTTTAATGTTCCAATGGATTTGAAGGCTGGCGTCAAAAGTCAAGCTATTTGAGTAAGGGCGACGGGCCATTATTAATGGTCTGTCGCCTTTAACTTAGGCAAGATCCTGTATTCTAATTTTTTGAGGGCTATATTCAGATATGGCACCTTCTGAGAGCTTTTGTTTTAGTTGTGATATAAAAATGCTTGGGTTCTCCAGGTCAAACCCGCCGAAGTCTAAAAACTTATACTTCCACCACTGAACTTCTTGAAGATCATTGAGTAGCGTGTTGGATTCAAATCTCATTTTTATAAATTTCGCCGGATTTCCTCCAACTATAGTGTAGGGCTCAACATCTTTGATAATATGTGAGTTTCCTGCAATTACTGCCCCGTCACCAATTTTCACACTGCCAGCGATCGTAACTCCTTCGCCAATCCAGACATCATTACCAATAGTTATCCCATACTTTCCTGTGCCTTTGTACGGTGTAGGGGAAAACTTTTCCTCCTCATCGAGTTCTGAGTGGATCTCAAAAAACTTTCTGTCGTACGTAAATGGGGAGGAAGATATCCTCTCATGAGGATGGCGTGGGCCAAGTACCCGAACACCTGTTGCTATGGAGCAGTAACGCCCAATGGAGACGGAAACTGGCATTGAAGACATGCAGTAAGTAAAGCTTCCGACGGAATATAAGTTGTCGTGAACGGCCAGGCGGCAATGTGGTTCAATTGCGAAATTGAAGGGAACAATGATTTCTTTGTTTGGTACTGCGGTTGGTGTCGCAGTAGCAGGCTTACGCCAGACCCCAATTTTATGCTGGGCAAGTGCAGTGATTATCGGGATGGCTGCGTACTTGTTCACTTGGAGATGCTCTATATGTTGTTTTCTGTTTTAGGGGGGCTAGAAAGCGCTATATATTGTTGGCGCACTAATTGTTTTTGTGGTGCTTCTTTGTTGAGGCCATGATTATATCTTGAGCCATCTTTTTTTTGATTGTCGCACGTGAAAACTCGGTGACAAAGTCTAGTCTAGGTGTGCTCTGTAGTTTTAGTTCCTCTAATGCTGTGATAGCGCCGTCAACGTCGCATGGAGAAAACAAGGCCACATTGTTTATGCGTTTTTTGGCGAAGCGGTTTGCATAGCCTGATAGACCGCCCCATATGGGTTTGTTGGTTGCAGCGTACTCGAAGAGTTTTGAGGGTAGTACTCGTCGAAATGCCTTCAGGTCATTTAAGTGCAAAAAAAGAATGTCGGCTTCTTGGTATACACGAAGTAGTTGATCTCTTTTCATTGGGGCGGAAATTCTAACATTGTTGACACTTGCATCTTCCAATGCCCGCACCAGTGTTTTTTGCGCGCTACCTGCGCCGATGAGATGGAATTCTACTCTGTCTGCAAGTCGCAGAGCTAGTTCGGGAATAATTCGATGTAGTCCCTGGCCCGCTCCTATGTTGCCCGCATAAACAATCTGTAATCGAGACTGGCAGAACTCTGAAGATGGTAACAGTTGCGTATGTGCGGTTTTGACAAATAGCTCATCAACACCGTTCGTATAAAATGCAAAGGACCGTCCAGGGTAACGTTTGGCGAAATATGGTAGGAACCCAGGGGAAATGAGATTCACACGTAAAGCCGAATTAATAGTCCACCGTTCAAGTGGGGAAAATATGGAAGCTGCGAAACGCCCCCATCGAGACGGCAGCAAATCACGAATAGTATCTACAAATATATCGCGAATATCCAAATATAAACCGCAGCGGCTGCGCTTTGAGACCAGTGCTCCTAAGGACGCAGTCATCAAACGGGATGAAGTGGAGAATACTAGTGTATAGCGCTTGCCATAGGTTAGTTTCAGTGTGTTCATGGCAAAGCACGCAAAGGCCCAAGCCTGATCTCTTATGCCGCTGCGATGTGCGGGAATTTGAATACGGCGAATGGTAAGGTTTTCTGAGTGCTCTACACCAACTGCATTCGCGATAAAAGAATGATAGCGGTTAGGTTGAGTAGTTATAATTTCAATTTCCACATCTGGTCCCAACTCTTCGCGTAAAGCTTGGACCAACGCCCCTGCTCGAAAGGAACCAGCTGATAAATCCGGCGGATAATAAAAGCTAAGTAACAGGATTTTCGAGGCCATTACCGGGTCAGCGCTCCGAGAACATGATCATATAGCTCAACCAGGCGCGATTCTTGCTCCTCCCAATTTAGCTTGCATGCGGTTGCTCGAGCATTGCTCGCAAGTTTAGCGCGCAGCGACACGTCAGTAACTAACTGGTTAAGGGCATTAGCTAATGCTGGCGAGTCATTGTGCGGGACGAGAAGGCCTACTTCATTGCCCCTTACAATTTTGCGGATCTCAGGGAAGTCGGTAGCGACCACAGGTAGGCCTGCTGTTAAGTATTCGAATAGTTTATTGGAGTCGGTGGTGTAATGATTAAGACAGGTGTTCTCAATTGGTTGAACGCCAATATCTGCTGATGCTGTATAGCTTGGCAAATCTACAAGGCTGACCGTCGGGATAAAAAATATACGATCTTGTAAGCCTTTCTCGATGGTCAATTGGGTCAGCATTTGAGTTAGGCGACCGCCGCCTATGAAAACAAAATAGGCATTTGGTACGAACGGTGCGGTATGAATTAGTTTTTCTAATCCGCGGCCTTGCTGTAATCCGCCTTGGTATAGAATTATCGGCCATGAAGGATTTAGATCGAGTTCCTTTCGAATGCGGTTTGAGGTGTCAGAAGATGATAGTCTAGGCCGATTTTGTAAAACAGTAGGACGCTTTACATTATACGCGCGTGCGAAAAACTTCGCTCTGGCGTCAGTTGTGGTAATGCAGCCGTCAGCTTTTGGCATTAGTGTTTTTTCAACAAACCCCACCAATCGGCGAAAGCTACTATAGCCTTCGCGACTGGTGCTTATTTCATGTGCGTCATATACTAAATGCGATTTGCCTAGTCTAGCTGCGAGCCATGCGGTGGGCAAAGTATTTACATCATGGGCGTGTACTACGTCAGCTTGATAGCGCAGCATTTGAACCATGAGGCAAAGGTGGGTCCAAGCTCTGGTGATAACGCGTAGAAGCTGATGCTTAATGCTTAGAGTGCTCTTGTGCGAGCTTAAGCCGTTGTTGCTGGTTCCATTAACCGCTGGCTTGCGCCATTTCCACAATGGGCTTCGTGCTACGCGAATAATTTCTATCCCGTCTGGGAGGCGCTCACGTGATTTGGTTACTCCAGGAGTATGTAGAGCAAACACGCAAACTTGGTAACCTGATCGTTGAAGTGTTTGAGCTTCTTTAAGAACGCGGGCATCGTTTAGAAACTCATTCCAAACAACCATGGCTATACGCTTCATTTGATCACCGCAAGATTATCAGTTTCAATTGATGAGGCGAGCATCGAAATATCTGGAAGTAATTCAGCTGCGGACAGGTAGTGCTGTCTTGATAAAAGCTGATCTAGATTGTAGCAGAGGGCGGATAGCATAAGTCTTTTTTCATCAATCTGCTGGATGTCGTCACGATGTTGCTGCAGGTCGGCTAACAATGAAGGTAAGCTGGCAGAGAGACTATTGGTTTGCAGGCAGGCACCAATCGGTTCTAGGCTCCAGTTGCCCCAGTAACTTATGTTTAATACGCCGTTGCTTGATATTAGTATCTGGTCTTTACCGATTTGGCTGTTACTGATATACAGTGGGGTGCTTCGGAGAGTATCTCGGACTAGATGCTTTAACTCCATGAATTTTTTAAAGTCATGGGTGTACTCATTGTTACCCAGCGCAGTTCCGAAACTGTGGAGAACATTATCGCTCAAGCGATCCCAAAGGAGTGGGCGCGAGCGTGAGTATTTTTGAATCAGGCTCTGGGGCGGAGTATAACGCATCAGGATTTTTGTAGAGGCCGCTTGGTGTATTCCAGTTTCTATTGCTGGGATCTTATCCAGTGATTGAGGCGAGAAAATATGGCAGTGGAAGCCATCCAGAAGCGTTGCCTGGATGAGGGGTGCTGTAGGTATGTTCGCAAGGTTTGGCTCTGTAAGGAGCGTTGCCTCATTGATTGCCAAAGTAGTTCTATTGGTGTTAAAGACTTTAATCAGGTAAGCGTCTTTTTGGCCGGTGTTTGTTTCGCTTTCTACCTCGATAGCGAATACATCATGGATGCCTGTTTGATGCCACTTGATGTCGTGCTTTATGTATGATTTTTCTGTCACCTCCTGAATTAGGTCGTGCGCCCAAATTTTTGCGTTGTCGCTGGTGAACAGGCTCCAGAATTTTTCTGGTTTTCCGCGAGCTTCGCTAGGAAGCTTGTGATCTTTGAAGAATAGTGCGGAGATTTGTAAGTGTTGCTCTTTTAGTGATGTCAGGTCTTGAACAAGTAGCGTTGCTCGCTGCATGATTTGACGTGTAAGAAGAATGCCAATGATAGCGGGCAATAATTTTGGTGGGGTATCAGAGAGTAAGTCGTAGGCAAGATAAGAAAATGCGGCAAAAAAACCAATAGAACCGATCGGGTTTATTGACTCGTGACTTGTTTCATTGCCTTGTGTGTTGCTGTTTTTCTTAATTCTTTTTCTTAATTTTGCGATGATTCCCCAGCAAAGCCAAAAGGCTACTGTGGCGACGGTGAGTTCTAGGTAGATATAGCCAAGAGCTGCTATTGTCAGGCCAAGAAATACAATAGCGGCTAGGCTTCGGGTGAACCTTAAGTATGCTTTGCTGGCTACCTCGTTTTGGCCGTCAAAGAGAATTAACTTTCGACTGTTCAGGATTAGCCGTTCGCTACCTAGCTTAGTTAACTTTTTTATTAGTGCTTCAGAAGTCAGGTATAGAACATAGAAAAGCGCAGCGGTGCTGCACAATAAAAGGAAAAGGTCTTTTCGCTCGAATGTCTTCAGGTACTCGGGGAAGTACGAAGGGATGTTCGGTGAGCCAATAAGTATGATGGCTTTCAGCGGCAGGAATGATGCTGCTAGTAGGCTGATTTGAGCTGCTAGAGTCAGAACTATAATTGTTAGTGTAAGCCCCGGGATTATGCGAGTTATCTTGTTGGCTACGGAGTACATCCAGCGGCCAGCGTTGAAATTTAACGACTTCATTTCGCTCATAATAACTTGCCTTGCTTCAGGCCTGCGCCTGAGTTAATCGTCGGGGCGTTTTGGCTTAATTTAGCTGCCAGGAAATTACAGCTTGGCTTGCAGTGCCTTCCTTTGGCTGAATTTGCTTGAAGTTAGCAACGATCAGCGCAGCGCTTGGCTTTTTGTAATAAACTTGGATCAACGAATCGCTTTGAGTTTTGATTGTTGCTTTGTAACCGTTGGATTCAAAGGATTTGTTAAAGTCTTGATAGGTGGAGTTTAGATCAGTCGAAGTTTCAAAGAAGTGCAGTTGGCGATCCTGGTTGTCTTTTGTAGCGGTGTAGCTCTTGGTGGTTTTAATGTTGTTGAAGGTGATCTGTTTGCCTTCTTTTAGATCTACTTTCGCTACGTTCGGGGCGTCGCATGCAGTAAGGAAGAGAGCGATAATCGAGTACAGGGCAATCTTTTTCATGTTTGTTCCGGAGGATTTCAGTTTTGGTGGGCAGTAATGGAGAATTGCGCTTTCACAGCGTTCTTCATTTCAAATGCAACCATCGACGTGTCAATCTGTTGCATGAATCCAACACCGCTGATGCCTTTTACAAGTTGATCATCGTTCCAGCCTGTGACGACCGTGCATGGGCAGTTCGAAGCGATGATAATTCGATAGCTGGACGCCGGATGACGAATCTCCACGCCATCTGGAGTTTTTGTCACCTGCGTGCCATCACCGCAGTGGAACAGGCTAAACATGGGCTTGTCTTTCAGCGTGGTATGGATCTCGTCGCTGATGTCGAGCCGCAGGTGTTGCAGATGACCTGTGATGCTGCGTTTGACGACAGTATCGGCAAAGGCATCATGTGAGCCATGCAGGGAAAACGCATTATCAATGACCTCACCGGCAAGTTGAGCGTGCCCTGGTTCAATGCTATATGGCACATCACCGATAACCGGATTGTTGTGCGAGTAGGGGCCCCTCAGGAAGCTCTGTATTGGCTTGACATACTCGTGCGAATAGAAGCTAGGGTCGATAAGCCACTCAATACCATCCATGAACAACGTGAAAGACAGGTTGTCCTGATGTTTGTGTGTTTTGCACAGCGAAGTTGCAAACATGGTCAGCATGTAAGCGGTCTGTGCATGGTTGCCCTTGATAATCGCGTATCCTGCAGTCGGAAGGATCGTCGCGGAGGTAGTTGGATAATTCTTGCAATTGCGTACCGTTTCCAGGTCCGGATTAGCGCGGCGGAACGTGTCGCCCTGGGCAGGGGAGCGATTATCCGGGTAGCGCAAGAAGTCAGAGAATTTGAGTAGTTCTTCAGCGACCGTTGGAATGGTGGTGACGTGGGAACTCTGCTGCGCCAGTTCGCCGGCGAAGGCGATCAGCCGTTGCACACCTTGGTGATAGCCGATGGAGTTTTCGACAAACACCGCGTAACCGTTGTCGCGAACGATCAACCTGTCAAGCTGGTCAGTCAGGCGTGACAAGGCCAGCGACTGCCAGCGTTCGGAGCATGGGAAATCGGGCATGGCCAGGCTGGTTGCCAGCAGTGCCATATCCTGGAACCAGGCATGGTTGTGGTAGCGGGATGCTTGGTGAGAGGCGTAGAACATCTCCGAAGCCAGCAGCTGGGCGTGTTTGAAGATGGCTGCGCGCAGGCGCACCATGAAGCGGGTATCGAACTGCTGCTTTGCACCAATATCCCAGATCATCAAGAACGCTAGCAGTCGCTCGGCGGTGCCATGGTCATACCAGGCAAACTTCCTGTCCTCGTCGGCATTGAAATAGCTTCGTTCCAGCCAGTTACTGGTGAACTCGCGTGCCGGGAACAGAGGAGCAACGCTGCTCTCTTGCCGTGCATGCAGCATCAGAATGATTGCCGGATGCAGCGAATGCCACGAAAAACGATAGGTGCCAACAGCGTCGAGTTCGTCTGGCAGGGTCAGTTGCCAGTCCCAGTCCAGGCCAATGTTTCCATAGAGTGGGCAGACGCCTTTCTCCAGATAATCATTCGCTTGAGTCGGCACGTCCTTGAAGCACTTCTCCATGTAAGCATACAGAGAATCGAGAAGTGCTTCGGGAAGAGGCTGTCTTGCAAAACCTTCGGTCAGCCAGGCAGCGGGCTTGTCGTTTTCATGCCAGCAAGTCAGGCGCTCGATCTCCAGGGTGGAGCCTTCTTCTTGCGGCTGTCCTTTGAAATAGAGCTTTATTTCCTCAAAATCGCAGGCGGGCGGGGCAGCCCAGTCATTCTGAATACCGAATGCCAGGTCGTTGTGCCCGATAGTGAAATCTACCCACTCACCTCGTGCGGCATTCACGATCTTTACATGGCGGTAGCTGCCTTCGAATGTGTAGCCAACGCCGATGTAGTTCAGCTTTTCCCAATCGGATATGCGGAACCTCAGGTGCAGGCCGTTCCCGTGGAAGCTACGCGGCATCTTGAAGCGAAGTTGGTAGACGTTCGCGTTTCCAGTAAAGGTAAATACTGGATTGCCATCCAGCATTGCAGCGCGCGCATTGCCGCTGAAACCCTGCAGGTTGAAAGGCTCGTCGATTTCGCTACCGTGGTTGCAGAATGATCTGTAGTCCAGAATGGCCCGGTCGGAGAGGAAGTCCAACGCAGGCTTATCTGCCACGGGTACTGGTGTGGCCTCGATTTCGTCTTCCTTGAAGAGGTGATCGCGGATTTTCTTAAGCATGTCTTTGTAATGTTTTCTGAATAGTGAAAAGGGCGCAGCCCTCAATGGCGCTGCAAGGCGCTCAGTCAGTTCGCCGAAAGATGATCGCAGAGCACGCTGCGGCAGCTGATCTGCTGCCGCGCTGCCAAGGGTGCCAAGGGTGCCAACAGTTGGCTCTGCACCAGGATCATGCTTGTCGAATCAGCTCGATTTCACGGTTGATGATTGAATGCTTGGCGGTTTGTTTTTCAACACGTGCACGTGCCGCAGCGGACATCTTACGGAACAGTTCCGGTGATTCGATCACCCGCGCGATACCGTCTGCCATCGCTTGGGCGTCATCGCCAGGTGCAAGAATCCCACATTCATCATCGACGAATTCAGGGATCGCTGTAACGGCGTTTGTCACGGCGACCAGACCGGAAGCCATCGCCTCATCACGGGAGACACCTTGTGCATCCATGCGTGTCGGGCAAAGGAACAGGCCGTACTGTTTGTGCAGTGCTGCAATCTCTTGATGCTTGAGGAAGCCGCGCTCAATTGTCACGTTGCTGAACTTGCGCAGCGGGGCGAGAGTGTCTTCAAACAATACGCCATCACCAATCATGCGGAATTCAAGGTCCTTGAAGTACGGTTTCTCTGCCAGCAGCTCGATCGCTTTGACACTCAGGTCGTTTGCGTACTTGGCGGATGCATAGGGGCGGATGGATAGCAGCTTCATACGCTGCGCTTCCGGCTTGGCCTGGTACGAGAACGTTTCCGTATCAATCGGGTTATGAATGATCTCGTAGCGATCTTCAGGAATGCGGAAGCCCACATCCTCCATTACTTCTTCAGCAAAGTAGCGAGACACGAAGACGAGTTTCAGGTTGGCTGGTATGTTGCTCAGCGTCTCGCGCCAGAACGCCATGCGTTTTTCGCTCTCGACTTTTGCCAGCGCCAACTGGTGTTCATCCGAGTAGTTGTACTCGCGTCGCCACCAAGGCTGTACCTCTGCGCCGTGCACCCACACCACTACCTTGACCAGGTGCGTGAAGCGCTTGAGCACCTCCCACATATCGGGATCCAGGAAGTGCACCAGCACGCTCTTGTACTGGCCACTTTCAAGCATCTTGGTGAGCGTAGTCTGGCACCCGGTTACCACATCCACGTTCTGGAACTCGTGATAGCTGACAGCCTCGTTCTTGCGCAGGCGGAAGATGTCGACGTTCAGGTTCTGCTCCTGATACGCCATCACTCGGCTATGCACAAAGCCGTTGCGATACAGGTCTTCATAGGCCGGGTAATGGTTGGTGACAACCAGATGTTGCGAACGGCCCAGCATCTCCGACGGCTGCAGGTTGCGGTGGCCGAGCACCAGCGCCTTGATCTCGGTGTTGCCGGAAGCATAGGCACGCAGGCCGAAGCGCACGAAGGCGGCTTCCGGCGGCACATCGGAAGTCTGGTTACGGTTGGCATGCTGCATCACGTGGCTGATCCGCTGCTTCTCGGCATCGAGGAACAGCACCACCAATTGCAGGTTCAGGCCAGGCGTGCAGTCGAGGTACAGTTTGAGCTTTCGGTCCTGGATATTCAGCTGGTCCAGGCTGACTTCATTCAGCGCATACACATACTCGTGCTTGCCATCTGCCAGCTTGGAGTTCACGCGCCAGCTATCGACATCGACGGCCAGGTCGAGGAACTTGTTGTGCTTGACTCCGAATATCTCGGCCAAGGCGCGGCCAGTGATTTCCGGTGAGTCGTGGCTGACTTTCAGAGGCGCGATGGCTTGGGCCCGCGCCTGCAGCTGGTCTATGGTCATGCCGAGGTTCAGGTCCAGGTCGTCAACCTTGGCGCTGATCTTGTCGTGCTGTGCCGCGCCATTCTCGCAATAGTTGAATGGGTCGATCGCCAGGCCTTGCTCGTGTGCGTACTCCAGCGATGGCAGGCCCTTCAACCAGTTAAGCAATGGCTGGCCGGCAATGATTTCGGTTGCGACCAACGAGCGCCGTGCGCGCAGCGATTGAGCTGGACGGTATGCCAGTTCATTCGACTGCAGCTTGGCATCTTGCCCTTGGCAGGTGAAGTGAGCAGCTTTACCAACCACCTGTGCACGGCTGTAGCGCGTTGCCAGTGCCAGGTCGAGCAGGTAGTTAGGGCCGTAGTAATCGCCCGGTACAAACGCGGCAACCCACGGGGTGTTGCCAACCAGCTCGCCAAGGCTGGATTTCTTCAGTTGGGCTGGTTTGAGTACCACGACACGAGGGTCATCACTCACGATGCTGCCCTGATAGGCATCGGTGATGATGACCATGCGTACCTGGCTGTAGGTCTGGCGGTTCAGGTGGGCGCGCAGCATGTCGAACTGCTGGCGATCCTGAGCTTCGCAGATGACTACGATTTCCGGCAGGCGCTGGGTCTTGACGGTGCCTGTCACCTTGGTGAGCACGTATTCCAGGCGCTGAGTGTAAGTGTGCTCTTGCATCACTTTACGCAGGGCGGCGAGCTTCAGCTTGTCACTGTTGAGCGGGTCTTCGGCCAGCAGCTCCAGGCGGCGCAGCATCTCTTCGCCATTGTCGGTAGTGACGACCAGGTCGCCGAACAACAGGCGCACACCGCGCGAGAAGTTGCTGACGGTGATGGTGTTGCAGCCCAGCAGCTCGAATACTCGACGTGCGAACATCGATTGCGACTGCTTGATCGAGTTCAGGTTGATCGCATACCGGTAGCCCTTGTAAGCCGTGTCGATTTTTTCGAAGGGCAGGGTGCCGACGATGTAGGGCTGGTATTCCTCGGGGAACTGATAGTTCGCATCGTTCTTGCCGAAGTTGCGGTCGAAGATTTCCAGCGGGCGGAACTTCGGCAGCTCGCAGACGAAATTGCCGAGGTCGCGGGTACGCTCCGGGTAACGGGCGTAGTAGGCGCCAGCGAAGCAGAAGGCGTCTTTGCGCTCATACAGCTCGATCGGGTTATGCAGCGCTGGCTGGCAGGCGAACGGCAGCAGGTAAACTCGATCGTGACCGAGCGCACCCTTGTAGCGGTGAATGCAGTCGATGTCGGTGGTGAACGCATGGTCGAACTGCTTGGCAGTGGTCAGGAAGGTCTCGAAGTGAACCGGGTCTTCCTTGTTCCAGAACACGGTTGGTACCTTGTTCTGACGGCACCAAGACAGAATGTCCTGAAGTTCCTGGCTGTTGTGGCCAACCTTGCTACCCCACAGTTCATCCTTGCCGCGCCAGGCAGATTCGATGAACAGCAGTTCTGGGCCGAAACCTTCCAGTTCTGCCTTCCAGTTGCTAGGAGTGAGCTGCATCAGGTTGCATTCGTAGCGGTACGAGCCAAAGGTAAACTCGTCCATTACGCACGCCACTTTCAGGCGGCTTACAGGTTGGTCGGCCTGGCGCAACAGCGTAGAGCGGCTCTGCGCGCTGGTATGCAGGGCCTCCGGCAGCTTCAGGTAGTTCTCATCCTGAACGATCGGTGCAGGAGGCAGCAGGGCCTTCATCGGTTCGTTGGCGATCCGCTTCTGTTCGCTCTGCTGGCGTTGCTGGTTGGCCTTGCGGTACAGGCGCAGTAGGCGCACGGGCAGTTTGACCAGCCCGCCCAAGGAGGTTGCGCTGTTCTTGATCTGGTAGCCCAGCTGGTAAGTCATGCTGGTGCGTGTCTTGACCAAACGCTGTTCGGCTAGATGGCGTTGTGTGTTGGCACGTTCCAGATTCGCATTGAGTTCGTCGATCTTGCGCTGCTGCGCGGCAGTGCGCTCTAGCAATTGATTGAGGTTGGCCTTCAGTTGCGGGATCTGTTCAGTGCTGACGGTGCGGTACTTCATGTTTGCCGCACCCAAGCCTGCTTTCGACGAGTTGAGCTCGTTTTCCAGCTGCATGCGCAGGCCTTGCCACTGTTCATTGGTGGCCGCAAGGCTTGCCTCCGCCGCCAGGCGGCTAGCAGTCTCAAGCGTCAACTGTTCGGCCAGCGCATCCTTGGCCTGATTCAGAGAGGCAATGGTTTCTGCCTGTTCTGTCTGGGTGTCTTGTGCTTGGGCATTGGCCTGCATCATTGCGTGCAGTTGCTCTTCCAGGCCATTGCGCAGGTCGACCAGTTTATTGATGGTGTTGGCCTGGGCAGCATGCTCACGCTCGTTGCGTGCCTGTGTTTCGCTCATCGCCTGCAACTGGCTTTCCAGTTCAGCTTGACGCGCTTTCAACAGGGCAATGGTTTCGGCCTGTGCAGCGTCGGCCCGTTGGGTTTGGGCCTGCAATTCGTTCATATACTCCAACTCGCTTTCAAGTTCGGCTTCCAATTCCGCTTGGCGCATGCGCAGCGTAGTGATGCATTCATCCTTCTCGGCAATATCCTGATCGCTCTCGTTTTGCAGTTGGCTCATTGCCTCCTTCTGTTTCTCCAGCGCGGTCTCCAAAGTCGCAAGGCGCTCGCGCAAGGTGGCAATGGTGTCTTCATGAGTAGCACTTGTCTGATCCGCCAGGGCCTGAGCCTCTGCCGATACTTGCCGCTGACTTTCCAGCGCGGCTTGCAGGGCTGCCTGCTGAGCGCGGAGGGCAGTGATGGTGTCTACATGGCCAGCATTGGTCTGCTCGGCCTTGGTCTGCAGTTCGGTTGCCGCCTGCCGCTGATTTTCCAGCCTGGCTTGCAAGGCGGCTTGCTGTGCACGAAGCACTGTGATGGTTTCTACATGACCATCGTTGATCTGCCGGGCTTGGACAAGCTGCTCTGACAACGCCTCTAGCTGAGCCTCCAGTTCGTCACGCTGTTTCTGAAGCCGGCTTTCCAGGTCATCGTGTTGAGCCTGCAGGGCGGCTATCTCTGCCGTCTCGTTTGCTGCCAGCGCTTCAGCAGCCACACGCTGCTGATCGGTGGCCAGCAATCGTTCTTCGATGCTGTGAAGGGATTGCTGCAGGGTTTCCAGCTCCTGGTTCCGCTGCTCCAGTTCGTCGTTGGCTACGGTCAGTTCCTGGCATGTCTGCGCCTGGGTTTCTTCAAGCGCCGCGAATCGCTGCTCCAACAGGGCATATTGCTGCGCAGTGGCGAGGCACTTTTCATTCGCCTCGCCCAACTTGGACTTGAGTGAATCAAGTTCTTCATTGAGCGCCCGGATGCTGCGCGCGCTGGCCTCAAGGGCTTCCCGGCTCGCTTGCTCGATAGAACTGATATGTGATTCGCGATCCTGCAGCTGACGCGAGAGGGCCTCGGCTTTCTGAGCTTCGGGCTTTAGCAGGGAAAGTTGTTCAGTGGTCAGCCGGTACTTTCTGTTGGCGTCATCCAGGCGCTCCTTGATTTCCTCAAGTTCTTGTACCCGCTTTGCCTTGGCGTCGAGCATTTCGCGGTTGGCCTGTTGCAGTGCCGCAATGTCGGCATCGCGGTTTTGCAACGTTCTGGATAGCGTTTCAGCCTTCTGGGCCTCGGGCTTGAGTTGAGCAATCTGTTCGTTGGCGGTGCGATACTTCTTGTTCGTGTCTTCCAGTCGCTTACCGATTGCGCCAAGGCTCTCGCGCAGGGCGCGCTCGATGGATTCGAAGGCCTTTTCAAGCTCACGGACGCGATCGATAGTCAGCGAGTCAATAACGCCAGGTTTATGCGCTTCGCTCTTCACGGCAACGATACCCAGCCACTTGCCGAGCATCTTCACATCGATGATCTGCAAGTGTTCGGCCAGCAACCGGAACGGTTCCATCAGGTAGAACGTGTGTTTGTGGTCAATAAAGTCATTAACCCCGAACGGCACGGTAATCACCAGTCGGCCACCCTGCTTGAGCAGGTCGTGGGCCTTTTCGATGAACAGCTCCGGGCGTACCAGGTGCTCGAGCACTTCGCTGATGACAACGGTGTCCGGTTCAACCTCGAGCGTGTCCAGCGCGAGGAAGTCTGAATTGATATACGTGACGTTCTGCTGGATGTGGGCCGGTTCGGCAGACAGGTAGCCCTTGGCCTCTTCGATGGCCTGCGGGCTGGTATCCACACCGGTGACCTGGCAGCCTTCACGTGCCAGCAGCAGGGGCACGATGCCCTGCGAGCAGCCGACATCCAGGATCCGGCGCCCTTTGACCTGGGCGCAGATCCAATGGATGCGGGACTGCGTTTCCCGCATGAATTGCTCCCCCAGCTTGCCGTAATAGGCTTCCATCACGCGGTCATGAATATCGGCCAATGGTGAAGGCAGCTCTGTGTTCACGGTAAGTTTCTCAAGCGTGGGGTTGTTCATGCGGTTGGGTCCATCAAGCCTGGGTAACGCCGGCGGCGTCGATCACGAATGCCGCGTCGCGCACGTTGAAGGTGCCGCGGAATTCGCGGTGCTTCACCAGCAGTACGTGGATGTCGGCGCTGTCCTGGGCAAAGTCGAAGTCCACATGCTCGTGGCGCGCCAGGCGCTGCGGCAGGGCTTCGATGTTCGGCTCGACCAGTTGCAGGGTGGCTTCCAGCTCGTTGCCCAGACGCTCGGCAATGCTCAGGGCAGGGCTTTCGCGCAGGTCGTCGATGTCGGCCTTGAAGGCCAGGCCGTAGCAGGCAATTTTCACTTGCTGGGCCGACTTGCCCGGGTTCTTGATCAGGAAGTTGGCCAGGGCCATCTTGACCTTGTCGATCACCCACTCAGGCTTGCTGTCGTTGACCACGCGGGCGGTGCGGATCAGGCGCGCCTGCTCTGGGGTCTGGCTGACGATGAACCATGGGTCGACGGCAATGCAGTGGCCGCCCACGCCTGGGCCTGGCTGCAGAATGTTGACGCGCGGGTGGTGGTTGGCCAGGCGAATCAGCTCCCACACGTCGATGTCCAGCTTGTCGCAGATGATCGACAGTTCGTTGGCGAAGGCAATGTTCACGTCGCGGAAGCTGTTTTCGGTCAGCTTGCACATTTCTGCGGTGCGGGCGTTGGTGACGATGCACTCGCCTTCAACGAAGGTGCGGTACAGGCGTACGGCAGCTTCAGAGCACTTCCTGGTCATGCCGCCGATGATGCGGTCGTTTTCCACCAGCTCGCGCAACACGTGACCTGGCAGCACGCGCTCAGGGCAGTGGGCAACGCGGATGTCGGAGTCTTCACCGTGGGTTTGCGGGAAGCTCAGGTCCGGGCGGGCCTGGGCCAGCCAGAAGGCCATCTGCTCGGTGGCGCCGACAGGGGAGGTGGATTCCAGGATGACCAGGTCACCCTTTTTCAGCACGGGCGCGATGGCCTTGCTGGCGGACTCGATGTAGCTCAGGTCCGGCTGGTGGTCATCCATGAACGGGGTTGGCACGGCGATCAGGAAGGCGTCGGCAGCTTCCGGAACGGTGGAGGCGCGCAGGAAGCCCTCGGTCACGGCAGCGTGTACCACCATGTCCAGCTCAGGCTCGACGATGTGGATTTCACCACGATTGATGGTGTCGACTGCGTGCTGGTTTACATCGATACCGATCACGTGCTTCTTGCGGGCGGCGAAAACGGCGGCGGTTGGCAGGCCGATATAGCCCAGGCCTACGACGGAAATCTTGTTGAAGCTCATGCTACTTCCTTGGAACGGGAGAAGTTGGAAAGTGCGTCGAGGATTCGCGCGCACGCTTTTCCATCGCCGTAGGGGTTGTGGGCGAAGCTCATTTCGCGATAGGTCGCATCGTCGGTCAGCAGTTTCGCCAGGTTTTCGGTGATCGATTCGACGTCGGTGCCCACCAGCTTGACGGTACCGGCAGCCACGGCTTCCGGGCGCTCGGTGGTGTCACGCATGACCAGTACCGGCTTGCCCAGGGCTGGGGCTTCTTCCTGGATACCGCCGGAGTCGGTCAGGATCAGGTAGGAACGGGTCATCAGGTAGACGAACGGCAGGTAGTCCAGCGGCTCGATCAGGTGAATGTTGTTGACGTCGGCCAGCAGGCGGTTGACCGGTTCGCGCACGTTCGGGTTGAGGTGTACCGGGTAGACGATGTCCACATCAGGGAATTGACGCGCGGTTTGCACCAGGGCCTGGCAGATGCGCTCGAAGCCGCCACCAAAGTTTTCGCGGCGATGGCCGGTGACCAGCACCATGCGGCGCTCAGGGTTCAGGAAGCTGAACTGGTTTTCGAACTGGCTTTTCAGCTCGGGGCTTTCCAGCTTGCGGACCACTTCCAGCAGCGCGTCGATCACGGTGTTGCCGGTGGTGTAGATGGTCGCGGCGTCCGTACCTTCACGCAGCAGGTTGTCCTGAGAGGTGGAGGTGGGCGCGAAGTGCAGGGCGGCCAGTGCCCCGGTCAGGCGGCGGTTGCCTTCTTCCGGCCATGGCGAATACAGGTTGCCGGTGCGCAGGCCGGCTTCCACGTGGGCAATCGGAATCTGCTGGTAGTAGGCGGCTAGGCTGGTGGCCAGGGTTGTTGCGGTGTCGCCGTGCACCAGTACCACGTCGGGCTTGAACTCGGCCAGCACAGGCTTCAGACCCTGCAGGATGGCAGTGGTCACATCGGTCAGATCCTGGCCGGGTTTCATGATGTTCAAGTCGTAGTCGGGTGTGATCTCGAACAGCTCCAATACCTGGTCGAGCATCTGGCGGTGCTGGCCAGTTACGCAGACACGCGACTCAAAACGGTCGTCCTGGGCAAGGTTGAGGGCCAGGGGGGCCATTTTGATGGCCTCTGGGCGGGTGCCAAATACGGTGAGGGTCTTGAGGGACACGGCGACGGTCTTCTGTGTATTGATGTAAAGGCGATTGGATCTGGTGTTACGGGGTGCAGATCACAGGTATTACGCAAATCGGCCGGGGGGAGTGGCCTAGGGGGCTCCACACACGCAAGCGCGAACGGGAGGCTTTGAAGGTGGTGAAGAAAAATTCATGTGGCTCGGATCCTTCAAGCATAGCGGTTGTCCAATGACCGCAAATTTATCATTTCGTCATCAAGATGACATCCCGTATGGCACGTTTTTTTCCCCTGATCGTCCGAATTTGCCTCTATCTATCGGATGATTGGATCCTATTTTTGAAAGTTGCATCAAGAAAAACGATTGTTTGATGTTATTCAGGCATCATGCCAATAAAGTCAATACAACCGAGGCATACGACGAATGGGATGGGGCCTTGTCCGGCAAGGCTTGTGGGAAAAACAACAGCTTTTGGTCTGAATGAAACCTAGGTTAAACGGGAATTTACCTAGCGGCGATTTGCTATCGCCTTTGTTTCATGAACTTATCCTGAAATATGGCGTAACGCCATTGCTTTTGGGTGGGCGAAGTTGCTTTTTTTAATGTCGGATTCGGTAACGATTAACCGGGTCAAGAGCCTTTTTGCAAAATGGCAGAGCCGCTAGGGTTGATTACGCAGCCGAAGGAAAACGGCTGCTGGAAAATTACCAACCCAAGGAGTGTTCACCATGCGTAACAACGTTCTGTCGTACCTGTTGCTGCCGCTGTTCGCCAGCCTGTCCTTTTCCCTAAGCGCCGCCCCGGCCAGCACCACGGCGGTACCCGAGCCGGTCCCGGTGGTAACCCAGCAGCAGGCCCAGCAGCCGCAGCGGCTGGACCTGAACACCGCTGACGCGCTTACTCTGCAGAAGGAGCTGAACGGGATAGGAAAGGCCAAGGCTGAGGCCATCGTGGCCTACCGGGAGGCCAATGGGCCGTTTGCTTCAGTGGATGAGCTGCTGGAGATCAAGGGGATTGGTAATGCATTGCTGGAGCGCAACCGGGATAAGGTGATGGTGGAATAAGGGGGAGGGGGCTGGGGTTTGTGTCCTGGCCCTGACTTTTATGAAGTAGACGGTCTAATTGGCTGGTTGACGCGATCCCTTTAGGAGCGGCCTTGCGTCGCGAGAGGGCTGCAAAGCAGCCCCAGCTATTCTTGCAGTGTCGCTGAAACCCGGGGGCCGCTTTGCGGCCCTTTCGTGATGCAAGGCCGCTCCTACATGGACCGTAACAGCCGGTCAGATCGTGGCAGCGCCAGCGACCGGGGGCGCTAGCGGTCCTGCGCATCCTTGGCATCCGCTTCGGCATTGCGCTCATGCACCTTGCGCAGCTGTTCTTCGGTCAGTGGCAGTTTCTTTGCCGTGTCGCGCAGCAGCATCAGCCCGCCGACGATCGAGCCGAGCGCTATGATGAGTATCAGCCAGGCATACCAGGGCATTTTCGTTCTCCTTTGCTGGTGATGGGCAGCGCTTGTACAAATGTTGAGCAATTGCCCGTTCCGTTGGTTCAATTATAGGAGCCAGCCACTGTCGGGCCAATTCCGTGACCCGCGGGCCCCAAAGCCTGTGCCACTTCGTTTACAATGCGCGCCGTTTTCGACTTGCCAAGAGACCCTGCCCATGTCCGCCTGCCAGACGCCCCTGATCGTCGCCCTGGATTTCCCTACTCGTGAGGCCGCCCTGAAGCTGGCTGACCAGCTTGACCCTGCGCTGTGCCGGGTGAAGGTTGGCAAGGAGCTGTTCACCAGCAGTGCTTCGGGCATTGTCGAAACCCTGTGCGACAAGGGCTTCGAAGTGTTCCTGGACCTCAAGTTCCACGACATCCCCAACACCACCGCGATGGCGGTGAAGGCTGCCGCCGAGATGGGTGTATGGATGGTGAACGTGCATTGCTCCGGTGGCCTGCGCATGATGGCGGCCTGCCGTGAAGAGCTGGCCAAGCGCAGCGGCCCGCAGCCGTTGCTGATTGGTGTGACCGTGCTGACCAGCATGGAGCGTGAAGACCTGGCCGGCATCGGCCTGAATGTCGACCCGCAAGAGCAGGTGCTGCGCCTGGCGGCGCTGGCCGAGAAGGCTGGCATGGACGGTTTGGTGTGCTCGGCGCTGGAAGCCCCGGCGCTGAAGGCGGCGCACCCGTCGCTGCAATTGGTGACCCCAGGCATTCGCCCGGCGGGCAGTGCGCAGGATGACCAGCGCCGTATCCTCACCCCGCGCCAGGCACTGGATGCGGGTTCGGATTACTTGGTGATCGGCCGGCCTATCAGCCAGGCTGCCGATCCGGCGCAGGCGTTGGCTGCGGTGGTGGCGGAGATTCGTGGGTAAGTAGCCCGCGTTGTAGAGAAAGGCCAGCATGAGAGTGCTGGCCTTTTTTGTTTGGTACATGGCACCGCCTTTGGCGGTGATCGCCGGCAAGCCGGCTCCCACAGAAGAGCGCAGCCTCACAGGTAGAGCTGGACCTGTGGGAGCGGGTGAGTCAGCTTTTGGATTTTGGGTTGTTCCCTCAAAGCCTGTCAGTGCAGCTTGTTCTTGGCCAGTTCGATGTCGTTCATCAGGGCCTTGGCCATGGCCAGCAGGTAATCGGCGGAGCCCAGCAGTTTGTGGTCATCTTCCATGTCGCCTTCGCGCACAAGGTGCTTGATGTAGCCCAGCAGGACTGAAACGTGCTCGTAGACATCATCGATCGGTATGCCGGGTTGTACGCGGAGCAGGTCCAGGGTGGGGTTGCCGGCTTCCAGGAAGGTTTCCAGGCCTGCGGTGAGGATGGGGGAGGGGGTGTTCTTTTTCATGGTAGTAGCTCCTGACAAGTGGAACTGCCACGCGGATCTTTCTCACGGACCTGGGCGGCAGTCGTACACGGGGTGAGAAACCGAGGGAGCTTCAAAGCTCGGCCAGACCGAGGTCTGCCCGCGTACGACTGCCATGACAGGCAAGCCAGCTAACTCGCAACAGGTTCTCACACCCGGTCACCAACATGGCGACCCGGTGAAGTTATCCCTGAGGGATTTCCCCGACAATTCAGCTGCTTCCGACCGCTGCGTAGGATAGTTCGCTTGTTGCTTCAAGCTGAAGCGGTGAGAGCAAGGTTCAGGAAAGTCTGACGCGCTGCGAACGCGGTGCTGCAGTTATCGCCGGGGCCGCTGTGCGGCTTAATCGCCGGCAAGCCAGCTCCCACAGGTACAGCGTCGGGCTCAAGGGTGGCGCTATACCTGTGGGAGCTGGCTTGCCGGCGATGAGGCCAGTGTTGGCTACCTCAATCTCAAACCTTGAGCACCAACTTGCCAAAATTCTCCCCACTGAACAGCTTCAGCAAGGTCTCGGGAAAGGTCTCCAGCCCTTCCACCACATCTTCCTTGCTCTTCACCTGCCCGCTGGCCAGCCACCCGGCAATCTCCAGCGCGGCCTTGCCGTAATCCTTGGCGTAATCCATGACCACGAAGCCTTCCATGCGCGCTCGGTTCACCAGCAGCGACAGGTAGTTGGCCGGGCCTTTTACCGCTTCCTTGTTGTTGTACTGGCTGATCGCGCCGCAAATCACGATACGTGCCTTGAAGTTGATGCGGGTCAGCACGGCGTCGAGGATGTCGCCGCCGACGTTGTCGAAGTACACGTCCACGCCTTTGGGGCATTCGCGCTTCAGGCCGGCCAGCACGTCTTCGGCCTTGTAGTCGATCACCCCGTCAAAGCCCAGTTCGTCCTTCAGGTACTGGCACTTCTCGGCGCCGCCGGCAATGCCGATCACGCGGCAGCCTTTGATCTTGGCAATTTGCCCGACAATGCTGCCCACCGCGCCGGCCGCGCCGGAAATGACCACGGTGTCACCGGCCTTGGGCTGGCCGACGTCCAGCAGGGCGAAGTAGGCGGTCATGCCGGTCATGCCCAGCGCCGACAGATAGCGCGGCAGGGGCGCCAGGCTGGGGTCGATCTTGTGCAGGCCCTGGGGTTCGCCAGTGAAGTAGTCCTGCACGCCAAGGGCGCCGCTTACATGGTCGCCCGGCTTGTAGGCGGGGTGGTTGGAGGCAACAACCTCGCCAACGCCCAGCGCGCGCATCACCTGGCCCAGGGCCACGGGCGGGATGTAGGACTTGCCTTCGTTCATCCAGCCGCGCATGGCCGGGTCCAGCGACAGGTACAGGTTGCGCACCAGCACCTGGCCTTCGCCGGGTTGTTCGGCGGGCACGGTCTCGAAGCTGAAGTCGTCACGGCGCACGGCGCCGACCGGGCGTTTGGCGAGCAGGAAGCGGCGGTTGGTGTTGGTCATGGCGGGTCCTTGTGGGCAGTGGAAGGGGGAGGCGTCAAATCTACCCTGTTGATGTAGGCAGGTCCTTAACATCACTGACAAGCATGGTAGCCCAACCGGTGGGGTGATGATGCTGCCCGGGCGGCTGGTGGCTGACTATGCTCTGAACCCCACCAAGCACGCTTTGGAGCACGCGATGAGCATGACCTTTTCCGGCCAGGTAGCCCTGGTCACCGGCGGTGCCGCCGGCATCGGCCGGGCAACTGCCCTGGCTTTCGCCCGGGAGGGCCTGAAGGTGGTGGTGGCCGACCTCGACCCGGCCGGTGGCGAGGCAACTGTGGCCCTGATCCACGCTGCGGGCGGGGAGGCGCTGTTCATTGCCTGCGACGTTACCCGTGACGCCGAGGTGCGCCAACTGCACGAGCGCCTGATCGCCGCCTACGGCCGGCTGGACTATGCCTACAACAACGCAGGTATCGAGATAGAGCAGGGCCGCCTGGCCGAGGGCAGCGAGGCGGAGTTCGATGCCATCATGGGCGTCAACGTGAAGGGTGTGTGGCTGTGCATGAAGTACCAGCTGCCGTTGCTGTTGGCCCAGGGCGGTGGGGCCATCGTCAATACCGCTTCGGTGGCGGGCTTGGGCGCGGCGCCGAAGATGAGCATCTACAGCGCCTCCAAGCACGCGGTGATCGGCCTGACCAAGTCGGCGGCCATCGAGTACGCCAAGAAGGGCATCCGGGTGAATGCGGTGTGCCCGGCGGTGATCGACACCGACATGTTCCGCCGTGCCTATGAGGCCGACCCACGCAAGGCCGAGTTTGCCGCTGCCATGCATCCGGTGGGGCGCATTGGCAAGGTCGAGGAAATTGCCAGTGCCGTGCTGTACCTGTGCAGTGATGGCGCGGCGTTCACTACTGGGCATTGCCTGGCGGTGGATGGTGGGGCTACGGCGATCTGAGCCGAAACCGCGTGGCCTTCTTCGCGGGCTTGCCCGCTCCCACAGGTACCCCGCTGCCCTCAGGTCCTGTGATGTCCCTGTGGGAGCGGGTTTACCCGCGAAGAGGCCCTGGCAGACCACCACAATGCCAGCCCTACAACCACACACCCCACCATCAACACCCCACCAAATACCAGCAACGCCAATCGTGATCCCAGCCGGTCGCTCAACAACCCGGTAAAGATCACCGGCAGGCTGAACCCCAGGTACGCCAGCAGGAAGAATCCGGCACTGGCCCGTGTCTTCTCGCTGCCGGCCAGCTCGTTCACCGCCGCCAGCCCGCCCAGGTAGGTAAACCCGTAGCACGCACTACTGGCCGCCACCGCACCCAGCAATACCGCGCCCAGCTGGCCGCTGTCCGCACCCCAGGCCAGCACGGCATAGCTGCACGGCAATATCACCAGCCCCAGCAACGTGGCCGTACGGCTGCTGAGGCGCCGTGCCATGGGCTGGAACAACAACCCGCAGCTGATCACGCAAAAGGTCGAGAACCCCGACCAGGCGCTAAGCCCATGCTGGCGCAGGATGCCCGGCAGCAGGGCGATCACCAGCCCCACGCAGGCCCACGCCAGCAAAATGGCCAGGCCATAGGTCACGCTGCCACGGGGGTAGCAGGGCAGGCGCAGCATGGGGTTGCGTGCTGCCGGGCGTGGGTCCGGCAGGCGCCACACCAGCAGCATGGCCAGCGCCGCCAGCAGCAGTTGCAGGTGGAAGCTGCCTGGGGTCAGGCTGGGGCCGCGCAGCAGGAACAGGCTGGTCAGCGCCGCGCCCAGGCCAAAGCCCAGCGAGGTGCTGGCGGTAACCCAATTGGCGGCGCGGGTGTTGTCTGCGCCGCCCATCAGTTCACCCATGTAGGCGGTGGCCGTGGCCGAGGCGAGACCGGTGCCCAGGCCGAGGAACAGTCGCGCCAGGCCCAGGGTTTGCAGGCTGGGGGCCAGCAGCATCAGCACGGTGGCGACCATCGACAAGGCCAGTGCGGCGAGCACCAATGGCCGGCGCCCAACCCGGTCGGCCAGCCCGCCCAGGGCCAGCAGCACGGGTAGTACGCCGAGCACATAGCCGGAAAAGGCCACCGCGGTGGCGGCGGCGCCTTGGCCGGAGAGATCGGCGTAGGTGATGTACAGCGGGGCCTGCAGGTTGACGGCCAGGGTGATCAGGCAGAGGGCGAAGGCCAGGCGGGCCGGGGCGGAGGGCATGGGTAGGGATCCTGGTTCTGTAGTGGCTGTACCGGCCCTTTCGCGGGTGAACCCGCTCCCACAGGTACTGCACCGCTCTCGGGTTGGGTGCGATCTCTGTGGGAGCGGGTTCACCCGCGAAAGGGCCGGGCCTGCCCACTCTGATGCCAGCCCATTCCCATCACCAGACACACCGCCAACCCTTTTATGCTTAACTGTTCGCTCAAAACCAGCGAACACTTGCCCCATGCACTTGCCCCTCGACCGCACCAG
Source organism: Pseudomonas sp. B8(2017) (assembly GCF_002113575.1). Taxonomy (NCBI): domain Bacteria; kingdom Pseudomonadati; phylum Pseudomonadota; class Gammaproteobacteria; order Pseudomonadales; family Pseudomonadaceae; genus Pseudomonas; species Pseudomonas sp. B8(2017). The sequence continues at coordinate 141,296 of NZ_NEIO01000011.1, forward strand.
CACCACCCCGCTGGTACAGCAACTCACCGACCACCTGCAAACCTGGATCGACCAGCAACGCCTGCGCCCCGGCGCGCGCCTGCCGTCGATCCGGGCCTTGGCCCGCAGCCAGGCGGTCAGTGCGTCGTGTGTGATCGAAGCCTACGACCGCCTGGTCGCCAGCGGCTGGCTGGAGGCTCGCCACGGCACTGGCTTTTTCGTCGCCGAGCGCAAACCCGGCCTGGCCGTGGAAGACGCCCAACCCTGGGGCGAGGCCGGCGACGGCAGCTGGCGGCAGTTTCGCGAGGGCCATGACGAGTTGCTCAAGCTGGGCTGCGGCTGGTTGCCCAGCAGTTGGCGCGCCGCCACCGAACTGGCCCAGGCAGTGCGCCAGGTCAGCCGCGGCAACCCACAGGACCTGTTCGACTATTGCCCACCTTTGGGCCTGGCCAGCCTTCGCCAGCAGTTGCACAAGCGCCTGGCGCAGCTGGGCATCGCCGCCGGCCCCGAACGTATCCTCACTACCCACGGCGCCAGCCACGGCCTCGACCTGCTGGTGCGCACCCTGCTGCGCCCGGGCGACACGGTGCTGGTGGAAAACCCCGGCTACTACAACCTGTACAACCTGCTGCGCCAGCACCAAGTGCACATGCTGCCGGTGCCGCGCACCGCCGAAGGCCCGGACCTGGCCACCCTCGAAGCCCTGCTGGCGGCGCACAAGCCGCGCTGCCTGTTCATCAACAGCCTGTACCAGAACCCCACCGGCACCAGCCTGACGCCCAAGGTGGCGTATCGCCTGCTGGAGCTGGCCCGCGAGCACGACTTGCGCATCATCGAGGACGATATCTACGCCGACTTCCAGGAAGGCCCGGCCACCCGCCTGGCCACCCTCGACAGCGAACAGCGGGTAATCTACATGGCCAGTTTCTCGAAAACCCTCAGCAGCTCGCTGCGGGTCGGCTACCTGGTCGCCGACCCCGCGTTGCTGGCGCGCCTGGCCGAGTTGAAGATGGTCAGCGGCATCGGCACCTCGCGCTTTGCCGAGCAGGTGGTGGGGCAGATGCTGGCCAACGGCAGCTACCGCAAGAGCGTGCAGCGGCTGCGTGTGCGCCTGGGGCAGCACATGGCCAGGCTGCTCGGCCAGCTGGAGCAGGCGGGCTGGCAGGTGTTCTGCGAGCCCTACGGCGGCATGTTCGTCTGGGCCTGCGTGCCGGGCCGGGATTTCGCCAGCCTGGAGCGCCTGGCGCTGGAACACGATGTGCTGCTCACCCCCGGCAGCGCCTTCGATTACCAGGGCACGGCCAGCACCTGGCTGCGCATCAATGTCGCCTACGGGCAGGACTCTCGCGCCCAGGCCTTCCTTCAGCACGCAGGGCGACCTCTGCCAAGCTGATAGCGACATGCTCATAGCTATTTGACACTATTCTGACGTCAGGCCCTTGTTCATCGGCTGGCAACGTTGCCACCCTTGGCCTTCGGGATAACCTCGCACGCAGAAGGGGAATCGGCATGGGCGCGAGCAAGCACGGTGTGCTGGCCAACCTGGGCATGGCCCGCAAACTCGGCCTGGGCTTTGCCCTGGTGCTGGTGCTGACCCTGGCGGTGGCGGCCATTGGCATTGCCGCGCTGCACAGCGTTGGCCAGCGCTTCGACAGCTTGCGCCAACTGGCTCAGTTCAATACCGACCTGCTGCGCTTGCGCCAGCACGAGCAGGCCTTTGCCCTGCGCTCCGACCTGCAGCAGGCCGAGGCCTTGCGCAGTGGCCTGCAGGGCCTGGCCGAACGCGCCCGTGGCCTGCCGGCGCTGGCGGCGGCGGAAACCGACCTGGCCGCCTACGGCCAGGCATTCGAGGCCTTTGTCGAAGCGGTGCAGGCCAAGGAGCTGGCGCTGGACATGGCCAGCTGGTCGGTGTCCAGCGTGGCCAACAACCTCGATGTGCTGCAGGCCGGCCTGGCTGACGATGGCGTGTATACCCTCAAGCAGTCCCAGGGCCAGCAGGGCGGCGCGTTCCTCGAGCAGGCCGGGCAGGTGGCACAGGTGTCGCGGCTGATGCTGCAGGCCATGGACGAAGCGCGGGTACGCCTGGAAAAAAGCCGCAAGGGCGAAGAGGGCGTCAGCCAGGAACGCATCGCCCAGACTGTCGAGGCCGCCAGCCTGGTCAGCCAGTTGCAGGGCGCCGTCAGCGATGCCGGCTACCAGAGTGTGCTGGGCGAAGTGGCGGGGCACATCGGCAGCTTCTCGGAAAAGCTCAACGAATACACTGATCAACTGGCCCGAGAGCAGGGCTTGAAGGCGCAGTTGCAGGCCAGTGCCGAACAAGTCACCAGCCGGGTCGACCAGGCCTACCTGGGGCAGGAGCAGGCCCTGCAGGGCGAACTGCAACGCAATGCCGTGGCCATCGGCCTGGCTACGGCATTGGCGCTTCTGGTAGGTGTGCTGGCCGCCTGGCTGATCACCCGCGCCGTGGTCGGCCCGCTCAAGCATGTGATTGCCCGCGCCCAGCGCATTGCTGCCGGCGAGCTGAGCTTTGATGCCCAGGCACCACGGCGTGACGAAGTAGGGCAGCTGATGCAGGCCATGCAGCAGATGGCGGCGGGCCTGTCGGGCATTGTCAGCGGTTTGCAGCAGGGCATCGAGCAACTGGCCGGCAATGCGCAGGCGCTATCGGCGGTGACCGAGCAGACCAACCGCGAGGTGGGCAGCCAGAAGGAAGAGACCGAGCAGGTGGCCACCGCCATGCAACAGATGACCGCCACGGTGCACGATGTGGCGCGTAATGCCGAAGAGGCGGCGCAGGCAGCCCAGGCTGCGGACGAGAAGGTTGATTCCGGGCAGCAGGTGGTGCGCCAGAGCATGCAGCGCATCGAGCAACTGGCGTCGGCGGCGGAGACGGCCAGCGCCGGCATCGACAGCCTCAGTGCCGAGATCCACACCATTGGCGACGTGCTGGAAGTGATCAAGAGCGTGGCCGAGCAGACCAACCTGCTGGCGCTGAATGCTGCTATCGAAGCCGCCCGGGCGGGTGAGCAGGGCCGTGGTTTTGCCGTGGTCGCTGATGAGGTGCGTGCGCTGGCGCGGCGTACCCGGCAGTCTACCGAGCAGATCGAGACCCTGGTCGCCAGCCTGCGTGGCAATGCCCAGCAGTCGGTGGCGCAGATTCGCGGCAGTACCGAGCTGGTGCGTTTGGCGGTGGCCGATGCGCTGCAAACCGAAAGCGCGCTGGGCAGTATCGCGGCGGCGGTGTCATTGATCCAGCAGATGAACCAGCAGATTGCCGCGGCGGCCGAGCAGCAGAGTTCGGTGGCGGAAGAGATCAGCCGCAGCGTCACGCAGATCCGTGGTAGTGCCGATCAGGCGGCGTTGGCAATGCAGGACAATGCCCGGTCGAGTATCGAGCTGGCGCAGTTGGGTACCGACCTGAAGGGGATGGTGGGGCATTTCAGGTTGTGATCTGGGTCCGGGGCTTGTGTTGCCTGTACCGGCCTCTTCGCGGGCACGCCCGCTCCCACAGGGATATCACTGAACCTGAGGGCAGTGGTGTACCTGTGGGAGCGGGCGTGCCCGCGAAGAGGCCAGTACAGGCAACAAATACCTTCAGGCCCTGCGCGGGTTGAGGATCATCAAGGCCAGTACCCCCGCCACAATCCCCCAGAACGCCGAGCCGATCGAGAACAAGGTCAGCCCCGAAGCGGTAACCATGAAGGTGATCACCGCCGCCTCCCGCTCCCGCGCTTCGCTCATCGCCACGGTCAGCCCGTTCATGATCGAGCCAAACAGCGCCAGCGCCGCAATCGACAGCACCAGCTCTTTCGGCAGCGCCGCAAACAACGCCGCCAAGGTCGCGCCGAACACCCCGGCAATGCCATAGAAAATCCCGCACCACACCGCCGCGGTATAGCGCTTGGCCGGGTCTTCATGGGCATGCGGCCCGGTGCAGATCGCCGCGCTGATCGCCGCCAGGTTGACCCCGTGCGAGCCGAACGGTGCCAGCAGCAGCGAGGCAAAGCCGGTGGCCGAGATCAGCGGCGAGGCCGGCACCTGGTAGCCGTCCGCGCGCAGCACGGCCACACCCGGCATGTTCTGCGAGGTCATCGCCACCACGAACAGCGGGATGCCAATGCTGATGGTCGCCGCCAGCGAGAAGCTTGGCGTGGTCCACACCGGCGTGGCCGCTTCCAGGCGGAAGCCGCTGAAGTCCAGCAGGCCCAGGGCGCCGGACAGCACCGTGCCCACCAGCAACGCGGCCAGTACGCAGTAACGCGGCGACAGGCGCTTGACCAGCAGGTAGCTGAAGAACATGCCCAGTACCAGCAAGGTGCGGTGCTGGGCGGCAACGAAGATTTCGCTGCCGATCTTGAACAGGATGCCCGCCAGCAGCGCCGAGGCCAGCGAGGCCGGGATGCGCTTGACCAGGCGCTCGAAGCTGCCGGTCAGGCCACAGATCAGCACCAGCACGGCGCAGGTGATGTAGGCGCCGATCGCCTCGCCATAGCTGACCCCGCCCAGGCTGGTGATCAGCAGGGCGGCGCCGGGGGTGGACCAGGCCACGGTGATCGGTGTGCGGTAACGCAGCGACAGGCCGATGCTGCACACCGCCATGCCGATCGACAACGCCCAGATCCATGACGAAATCTGCGCGCTGGTCAGCCCGGCAGCCTGGCCGGCCTGGAACATCAGCACCAGCGAGCTGGTATAGCCGGTGAGCATGGCGATGAAGCCGGCGACCACCGCCGACGGGGAGCTGTCTGCCAGGGGCCGAAGGCGTGCGGAAGTGGCATCGGTCATGAACAAAATCCTTGTAAAGGTGTAAGCAGTTTTTTCAGACTACAGCGAGCAAGGTTGATCCTTGCCATACAGCGGCCATTGCTTTTAGCCGTACAGTCGCCAACTATTGGGCGCAAATGCAGAACTGCTTGGGAGTGGAGGGGTGATGTACAAGGTCTATGGCGACTACCAGTCGGGCAACTGTTACAAGGTCAAGCTGATGTTGAGCCTGCTGGGCCGGCCATATGAATGGCACCCGGTGGACATCCTCAAGGGCGAGACCGAAACGCCCGAGTTCCTGGCGATGAACCCCAACGGCAAGGTGCCGGTGCTGGGGCTGGAAGACGGCAGCTACCTGTGGGAGTCCAATGCCATTCTCAACTTCCTGGCCGATGGCAGCGAGTTTCTGCCCACCGAGCCACGCCTGCGCACCCAGGTGTTGCAGTGGCAGTTCTTCGAGCAGTACAGCCATGAGCCGTACATTGCCGTGGCGCGTTTCATCCAGTTCTACCTGGGGTTGCCAGACGAGCGCCTGGAGGAGTACCGCAAGCTGCACAAGGGCGGTTACAAGGCTCTGAGGGTCATGGAGCGCCAGCTGCAGATGACGCCGTATCTGGTCGGCGAGCAGTATTCGATTGCCGATGTGGCGTTGTATGCCTACACCCATGTGGCGCAGCAGGGCGGGTTCGACCTGGCCGACTACCCGGCAGTGAGGGCCTGGCTGGAGCGGGTCAGCAGCCATCCACGGCATGTGCCGATGGTGGGCTGATCTTTAGCCTGTACTGGCCCTATCGCCGGCAAGCCAGCTCCCACAGGTTCACCACAGGGCTGAATACTGTGGGATCCCTGTGGGAGCTGGCTTGCCGGCGATAGGGCCGGTACAGGAAACCTGCAAACTGTCAGGCCGAAGCGAACCGCTCATCCAGGTAGGCAATGATCGCCTTGGACTCATACATCCAGGTCACCTTGCCCGCTTCTTCAATGCGCAGGCACGGCACTTTCACCCGGCCACCACCTTCCTGCAGGGCTTGGCGGTGCGTCGGGTCGTTCTTGGCATCGCGCAGCGCCACCGGCACGTTCAAACGGTGCAGGGTACGGCGGGTCTTGACGCAGAACGGGCAGGCGTGGAACTGGTACAGCGCCAGGCCCTGGGCCGCTTGCTCGACGCGGGCTTGGGCGGCGGCGTCGCGCTTGCGCTTGGCCGGGCGGCTGATCCAGTCGCCGAACACGATGAGCTGGCCGAGGCCAACCCGCAGGGCTTTGACGATCATGGGCAACTCCTGAAATGAAAAAGCCGACCCGGCAGGGTCGGCTCGGGGTCAGCAGCCAATCACTTGATCAGGCTGAGGAACTCGCTGCGGGTGGCGGCGTTTTCGCGGAACTCACCCAGCATCACCGAGGTGATCATGGTCGAGTTCTGCTTCTCGACACCGCGCATCATCATGCACATGTGCTTGGCTTCGATGACCACGGCAACGCCGGCGGCGCCGGTTACCTGCTGCACGGCCTCGGCAACCTGGCGGCTGAGGTTTTCCTGGATCTGCAGGCGGCGAGCGTACATGTCGACGATGCGCGCCACCTTCGACAGGCCCAGTACCTTGCCCTTGGGCAGGTAGGCCACGTGCGCCTTGCCGATGAACGGCAGCATGTGGTGTTCGCACATCGAATACAGCTCGATGTCCCGGACCAGCACCATTTCGCTGTTGTCAGAGCTGAACAGCGCGTTGTTGGTGACTTCTTCCAGTGTTTGCTCATAACCGCGGCAAAGGTACTTCATCGCCTTTGCAGCCCGCTTGGGCGTGTCGAGCAGGCCCTCACGGGAGACGTCCTCGCCAATCTGGCTGAGGATCTCGGTGTAGTTCTGTTCCAGGGACATGGATCTACCTGTGGGAAAAAATCGCAAAAACGAAGGGTACGGCGGTGAGGGCGGCGCTGCAAGCGCGGCGTTACTCGTCGCGGCCTTCGAGCATGGTTCGCTTGAGCATCACATACACCGCGCCGGTGCCGCCGTGGCGGGCGTTGCACGAGGCAAAACCGAGCACCTGCGGGTGCTGGCGCAGCCAGGTGTTGACGTGGCTCTTGATCATCGGGCGCTTGCCGTCCAGGCGCGCGGCCTTGCCGTGGGTAACCCGCACGCAGCGTACTTCCAGTTTGGTGGCTTCGGCGATGAAGTCCCACAGGGTTTCGCGGGCCTTTTCCACGGTCATGCCATGCAGGTCGAGGCTGCCCTCGAACGGGATCTGCCCCAGCTTCAGCTTGCGCAGCTGGCCTTCCTGCACGCCGTCGCGGCGCCACAGCAGCTCGTCTTCGGCGCCAACGTCGATGACGAACTGGTCGGACATGCCGTCGATAACCAGCGCCTTGTCACTGCGCACGGTCGCCGCCTGGCGCAGGCCGGCCAGCTTCTGGCGGTCGGCCTTGGGCTTGCCGACTTCGGCGCGGTCGTGCGTGATCGGTTTGACACCGCGCACTTCGGCCTTGAACAGGGAAAAATCGTCGTCTTGCATGATGCCTCCACGTGGGCGGCGTAGTTTACGCGACTGTGGGGCCTTGTGCAGCCTGTGTGGACCCTATCGCCGGCAAGCCGGCTCCCACAGGATTACCAAGGGCCTGAGGACTTGTGGGGTACCTGTGGGAGCTGGCTTGCCGGCGATAGGGCCGGTACAGGTTTCAGTCATGCTTCTTCATCAGGTGCGGCGACAGGTTCAGTTCCCGCCCGCGGCGCAGGCGAATGCGGCTGCGCCGCCAGAAGCGCACGCCCAGCCACAGCAGCAGCAGGCCGGCCACGGTGAGGATGCCGGCCAGCGGTTTGTTGGCATTGAGCTCCGCCAGGGCAGGGTAGTTGCCCAGCAGGCCGGCGACCCCGGCCATCGCCAGCAGCACGCCAAGGGTCGCCAGCATGGCCGACAGGCCGGCCGCCAGGCGGGCGCCCCAGTTACGCGGTTCGCGCGGGCGCAGGCGCTTGGCGTCGAAACTGCCTTTGAGCTTCATTCCGCTCTCCTCTGTGGATATCCGGAATTCGACCTGGAGCCGCCCATCGGGTTCCGCCCGGCTGCCGGGCGGTTGTACCCAGCCGATCAGATCAGGCTGGCGGTGGGGGCCACGCAAGCGAAGTTGTCGGCCATCACGGCCATTTCGCACTGGTGGATCTGCGCGGCCGGGATCACCCCATCCTTGAATGCCAGGTCGCGGGTCGCCGAAGCGTCTTCCACCAGGGTGCAGCGGTAACCATAGTCCTTGGCGCGGCGTACCGTGGTGCTGACGCTGGAGTGGCTCATGAAGCCGCAGACGATCAGGTCCAGGTGGCCCAGCGCCTGCAGGGTCTCATGCAGTTGGGTGTTCTTGAATGCATTGGGCATGCGTTTTTCGATGACGATTTCGCCTTCCAGCGGCTCCAGCCCCGGAATGAACTGGCCGGCCGGCCCTTGTGGGTCGAAGCGGCCACCGACAGTGCCCAGGTGGCGAACGTGGATGATCGGACGGCCGCTCTTGCGCGCGGCGTCGAGCAACCTGGCGATGTTGGCCACGGCCTCGTCCATGCCCGACAGCGCCAGGGGCCCGCTGAGGTACTCCTTTTGCGCATCGATGATGATCAGGCTGGCGTGGCTCAGCTTGGCCGGCGGGTAGTCGCGGCCAGTGAGGCGAAACATCGTGGTTGGAACGGACATCAAGGGCTCCTTGGATAGGGCTTTTGTATACCTATTCTCCCCTGCCTTGGCGCCAATGGGAATGGTTGACAACGCAAGCGGCATGGTTACTGGCTTGTGGCTAGCCATTGGGTAAGGCAAAGGAACAAATGTGCGGGTGGGGCTGTTAGACTTTTGTCCGGTCTGAATTAGGAGTACCCCGTGATCACATCCCGCCTGCGCACGCTGCGCGACTACATCCGCTGGGCGGTCAGCCGCTTCCACGAGCACGACCTGTTCTTCGGCCACGGTGCCGACAACGCCTGGGACGAGGCCCGCCTGTTGGTACTGGGGGCGGTTCACCTGCCGTGGGAGGTGGCCGACAGCTACCTGGACTGCATGCTCGAGGACGACGAGCGGGTACGCCTGCAGCACCTGCTGAAGCGCCGTATCGAAGAACGCGTGCCGGCCGCCTACCTGCTGGGCGAGGCCTGGTTCTGCGGCATGTCGTTCATCGTCGACGAGCGCGTGCTGGTGCCGCGTTCGCCGATTGGCGAGCTGATCGAGAAACGCTTCGAGCCGTGGCTGGCGAGCGAGCCGGCGCGCATTCTCGACCTGTGCACCGGTTCTGGCTGCATCGGCATCGTTGCCGCCGACGTGTTCCCCGAGGCCGAGGTAGTGCTGGCCGACCTGTCGTTCGAAGCGCTCGAAGTGGCCAACCAGAACATCGAACGCCACGGCTTGGACGGGCGCGTGTACACCGTGCAGGGCGACGGCTTTGGCGGTTTGCCGGGGCAGCGTTTCGACCTGATCCTGTCCAACCCGCCGTATGTCGATGCCGAGGACTTCGACGACATGCCGGCCGAGTATCACCACGAGCCCGAGTTGGGCCTGGCCTGCGGCAACGATGGCCTGGACCTGGTGCGGCGCATGCTGGCCGAAGCAGCGGACCACCTGACCGACAAGGGCTTGCTGATTGTCGAGGTGGGCAACAGCCAGGTGCATGTCGAGGCGCTGTACCCCGAAGTGGACTTTGCCTGGCTGGAGTTCGAGCGCGGCGGGCATGGGGTGTTCATGCTGACTGCCGAGCAGTGCCGCCAGCATCAGGAACTGTTCAAGGCCCGGGTCTGAACCTGAAAGGGGCTGCTCTGCAGCCCAATCGCCGGCAAGCCAGCTCCCACAGGAATATCACAGGCCCGAGCATTGTGGTGGACTTGTGGGAGCTGGCTTGCCGGCGATGGCCGCAACGCGGTCTCAGCGCGTGGCAATCCAGATCAGCAACCCCGCCTGGAACACCGCAAACGCCACCAGGCAGGTGATGGTAAAGCGCAACCCGCTGTCCTCACGCTGGTACTTGGCAACCCGTTCATCCCGCTCACGCAGTTGCCCTTCCTTCTCCTGCAACTGCTGGTCAGCCTGCTGCAGCAGGCCGGCAGCATCCAGTATCCCCACTCGCTGCAAGCGCTCGCTGTTCCACGCGCCCTTGAGCTGGCCCACCGTCATTTCCACGGTACGGCCTTTCAGATGCTGGCTGTCCTCGTACTCCACCTCGATACCCATCCCGCGCAGGCAGTGGTCACGACGCAGGCGTGAGTCTTCGTTCAGCGCATCCTTGCTCGGCAGCGCCATGCCCTCGATCTGGTAGTGCGACCACTTGCGCTGCAGCCACTGCGCGGCCTGGGCCAGCAGGAAGCGGCCGATGCCACGGTTCAGCGGCTCCAGTTGCAGGCCATGTTCATTGCCAATGCGCACCAGGCGCGCGGTGTGGTCGACGCGAATGTCCAGGCGGTTCTGTTCCTTGTGCACCTTCTGCCCGGGCAGCTGGATTTCCATGCGCAACAGGCTGTGGGCCTTGTCGTGGCGTTCGGCATAGCCGAACTGCACAAAGCGCAGCGGCCGTGCGCCGGTGTTGCGGTCGGTGGGCAGGGCGGCCAGGCGCAACAGCTGGAAATGTTCGGCGGCCAGCTCGGCCCAGGGCAGGGCGGTGCTTTCCTCGGGCTCTTCGGCCGGCTCTACGGCGGCGGGGGCGGTTGTCATCAGGGCTTGTCCTTGGGTACGGGCATGCGGCAGGGGCTGCTGCGCAGCCCATCGCCGGCAAGCCAGCTCCCACAGGGACCGCAGGGCATTCAGGCCTATTGTGTTCCTGTGGGAGCTGGCTTGCCGGCGATGGGGCGCGCCAGCGGCCCCAAAGTTCCGCTAATACTGAAATATCGGCCGTACCGGCCAAGACCTGAGGGTCAGGCAGAAGGCAAATGCTGGATAAACGACACAATCTGCTCGCCAAGCTCCCTTGCCAGCGGCAGTTCAGGGTTGAGATAGCTGTCGCGCTGCTGGCTCATCGCCTTGGGGCTGATGCGCAGCATGTGGTTCATGCCATCGATCAGCACCAGTTGGGCATCCGGCTTGGCAGCCTTCAGCCGTTCGGCGTCGACCACCCCCACCTGCACGTCGTTGCGCCCCTGCACAATGAGCGCGGGCATGGGCAGGCGGGCAAAGGCCGCCGCCGGGTTCTGCTGGAACAGCGAAATCAGGTAGGGCTGCACGCTGGGGCGGAACACCTGGCGCAGCGGCGCCGGCACCTCCAGGCTGGTCTGCCCGGCCTGCAGGCGGTCGAGCAGGGCGCTGCCACCGGCCAGTTGTGCCGGCGGCAGGCGCTGGGCCAGCTGTTCGCGCAGCACCTCGGCCAGCGGCCGGCCGCTGCCGGCCAGGGTAATCACCGCGCTGGCGCCGGCCTGCTCGGCGGCCAGGCTGGCGATCAGCGCGCCTTCGCTGTGCCCGATCAGGATCAACGGGCCAAAGCGCGGGTCGGCCTTGAGCTTGTGGCTCCAGGCGACCACGTCGGCCACGTAGCGCTCCACGCTCAGGTCACGCTCGTCGGGCGTGGCCGGCTGGCTGGCGGCCACCCCGCGCTTGTCGTAGCGCACGCTGGCGATGTGCTCGTTGGCCAGCAGCAGGGCCAGGCGCTTGAGGTTGTCGACCCGGCCTGACGCCGGGTTGTTGCCGTCTCGGTCGGTTGGGCCGGAGCCGGCGATGATCAGCACCACCGGTGGCGGGGTGGGCTGTTGCGGCAGCAGCAGGCTGCCGTGCAGCACGCCCTGGCCGGTGTCGAGGTCGATCGGGCGTTGCAGCACGGTGGGGGCGGCGGCCTGGGCCAGACCGGTGCACAGCAGGAAGAAGAGGGCGACGAGGCGCGACATCATGCGGTACTACATGGGGAGATGAGGGTTTGACCCAGTGTTTGCGGGAAGGTTCTCGGGCCTTGCCTGGCAGGTTCGGCCTCTTCGCGGGCTCGCCCGCTCCCACAGGCTTACCACAGGCCCAAGTCGTGTGGGGTACCTGTGGGAGCGGGCGAGCCCGCGAAGAGGCCAGCACAGGCGATCAATCCATCTGTATAATGCCGCTTTCGTTCACTTCAGGCAGATCTCGCGGAGCGTCCATGTCCGGCAATACCTACGGCAAGCTGTTCACTGTCACCACCGCTGGCGAGAGCCATGGCCCGGCGTTGGTCGCCATTGTCGATGGATGCCCACCGGGCCTGGAAATTTCCCTCGCCGACCTGCAGCACGACCTCGACCGGCGCAAGCCCGGCACCAGCCGGCACACCACCCAGCGCCAGGAAGCCGATGAGGTGGAGATCCTCTCCGGCGTGTTCGAAGGCCGCACCACCGGCTGCTCGATCGGCCTGCTGATCCGCAACACCGACCAGAAGTCCAAGGACTACTCGGCGATCAAGGACCTGTTCCGCCCGGCCCACGCCGACTACACCTACCACCACAAGTACGGCATCCGCGACTACCGCGGCGGTGGCCGCAGCTCGGCCCGCGAAACCGCCATGCGCGTGGCCGCCGGTGCCATCGCCAAGAAATACCTGGCCACCCAGGGCATTACCGTGCGCGGCTACATGAGCCAGCTGGGCCCGATCGAAATCCCGTTCAAGACCTGGGAGTCGGTGGAGCAGAATGCTTTCTTCAGCCCTGACCCGAGCAAAGTGCCGGAGCTGGAGGCCTACATGGACCAGCTGCGCCGTGACCAGGACTCGGTGGGGGCCAAGATCACCGTGGTCGCCGAAGGCGTCATGCCGGGCCTGGGCGAGCCTATCTTCGACCGCCTCGACGCCGAACTGGCCCACGCGCTGATGAGCATCAACGCGGTCAAGGGCGTGGAAATCGGCGCCGGCTTCGCCAGCGTGGCCCAGCGCGGCACCGAGCACCGTGACGAGCTGACCCCGGAAGGCTTCCTCAGCAACAATGCTGGCGGCATCCTCGGCGGTATTTCCTCGGGCCAGCCGATCGTTGCCCACCTGGCGCTGAAGCCGACCTCCAGCATCACCACCCCGGGCCGCTCCATCGACATCGACGGCAACCCGGTGGACGTCATCACCAAAGGCCGCCACGACCCGTGCGTGGGCATCCGCGCCACGCCGATCGCCGAGGCGATGATGGCCATCGCGCTGATGGACCACCTGCTGCGCCACCGTGCGCAGAATGCCGATGTGAAGGTGAATACCCCGGTGCTGGGCCAGCTCTGATTCGCTTGCACTGGCCCTATCGCCGGCAAGCCAACTCCCACAGGATTACCACAAGCCTGAACATTGTGGGGTATCTGTGGGAGCTGGCTTGCCGGCGATAGGGCCAGTACCGGCAACCCCATAGGCCACCCCATGCAACCAATCCCCTACTGGCGCCTGTCCAGCTTCTATCTGTTCTACTTCGCCCTGCTCGGTTCCACCGCCCCGTTCCTGGCGCTGTACTTCGACCATCTGGGCTTCTCTCCAGCACGCATCGGCGAGCTGGTGGCCATCCCCATGCTCATGCGCTGCATCGCCCCCAACCTGTGGGGCTGGCTGGGTGACCGCACCGGCCAGCGCCTGCTGATCGTGCGCCTGGGCGCATTGTCGACCCTGGCCACCTTCGCCCTGATCTTCCTAGGCAAAAGCTACGCCTGGCTGGCGCTGGTCATGGCCCTGCACGCGTTCTTCTGGCATGCGGTGCTGCCGCAGTTCGAGGTCATCACCCTGGCCCACCTGCACGGGCAAACCGCGCGCTACAGCCAGGTGCGCCTGTGGGGCTCGATCGGCTTCATCCTTACCGTGGTCGGCCTGGGCCGGCTGTTCGAGTGGCTGAGCCTGGATATCTACCCGGTGGCGCTGGTCACGATCATGGCCGGCATCGTCGCCGCCAGCCTGTGGGTACCCAATGCCCAGCCGGTGGAGCAGGGCGAGCGCAGCGGCGCGGGCGGCTTCCTGCAGCAGCTGCGGGCGCCCGGGGTGATCGCGTTCTACGCCTGCGTGGCACTGATGCAACTCAGCCACGGGCCGTACTACACCTTCCTCACCCTGCACCTGGAACACCTGGGCTATGCCCGGGGTGCCATTGGCTTGCTGTGGGCACTGGGGGTGGTGGCCGAAGTACTGGTGTTCATGGCCATGAGCCGCATCTTCGCGCGCTTTTCGGTGCAGCAGGTGCTGCTGGCCAGCTTCGTGCTGGCGGCGCTGCGCTGGCTGTTGCTGGGCAACCTGGCCGGTGAGCCGGCGGTGCTGGTGTTCGCCCAGGTGCTGCATGCTGCCACCTTCGGCTGCTTCCATGCCGCCAGCATCGCTTTCGTCCAGGCAAGCTTCGGCGCCCGCCAGCAGGGCCAGGGCCAAGCGCTGTATGCGGCGCTGTCGGGCACTGGCGGTGCGCTGGGGGCGTTGTATTCGGGTTACAGCTGGAAACTGCTGGGGCCCACCTTCACCTTTGGTATGGCCAGTGCCGCAGCCTTGGCTGCAGCCGTTATCATTGCCCTTTGTTCGCAACCGACCAGGACCCGCCCCTGATGAGCATTCTCAGCGTTTTCCACCCCTCCAGCCCGGAACTGCCGAACAAGGTGCTGACCCACCACGACGACATCGCCGCCACCCTGGCCGAGCAGGGCGTGCGCTTTACCCAGGCCGAGCATGGCCTGCGGGTGCGCCCGGGCACGGCCCAGGACGAGGTGCTGGAGGCCTGCCGCGGGCACCTGGACCAGTTGATGACGGCGCATGGCAGCAAAGCCTTCGTGGTGCTCAACCGTGACGGCGAGGCCCCGGCGCAGGTGGATGTGCGCGATGAGCATGTGCATGACGCCGACGAGGTGTTTGCCGTGATCAGCGGGCGGGCGCAGGTTGGCCTGCGTTTGGGGGATTGGGTGTATTCGGTGCTGTGCGAGAAGGGTGACCAGCTGGTGGTGCCAGCGGGGACCCGGCGCTGGGTCGAGCTGGGCGATGCGCCGTTTTGCCTGGCGTTGCGGTTGTATGGCAGCGAGCAGGGGATGCAGCCGAGGTTTACCGGGGATGTGACTGCGCGGGCGTTTCTGGGCATTGATGAGTTGTGATGGCTTTGCCGGCCTCTTCGCGGGCTCGCCCGCTCCCACACGGATAGCGCTGCCCTCAGGCTCGGCGATATCCCTGTGGGAGCGGGCGAGCCCGCGAAGAGGCCAGATCAACCAACACAGAACTCAGCGATAAGTCGGCAAGGCAAACCGCTGCTGGCTCTGCAGCATCGAAATCACCGGCAGTTCACTGGCCTGTTCGGCCAGATCCCGGCGAATCGCACTGATCGCCCACGAAAGCTGTTCGGCACTGTGCAATTGCGTATAGGTCAGTACCCGGCGGGTGACCTTGCCATCAGCTGCGCGCAGGGTCAGCAGCACACCGCCGTCGGGCCGGGCCTGGGTATTTACCTGGTAGGCCGAAAATACCGAAACGAACTTTTCCTGGATGAGGTCCATATCAACTCCTGGCTGTTGCGTGGCAGACGTGAGTTGATTGTTGCAGTGACCGTGCCAGGAATTTTTTTCTGAAAAATCCCTTTAAATTCAGTCGTTTACGCATTTTTTTCCAAAACGCTGTCGTGCAAGCTGCACGGTCGTGCATTTTGCACAGTGCATATTGCACGACCCGTGGCCAGCTATCGGCCCGATAGAATCTGAACCTTTGACCCGGCAGCCTTGCCTGACAAAGACTTGGGCAACGATTTCTGCCAGGAGGTTCCAAATGTCCAGCCAACCCACGCCTGCCACCATGACTGACGACGAAACCGCCGCCTTCGCCGAGCAGGTGTTCGAACGTGCTCGCCAAGGCGATGCCGAGATGCTCGGGCGCCTGCTTGCCAGCGGCATGCCGGCCAACCTGCGCAACCACAAGGGTGACACCCTGCTGATGCTGGCCAGCTACCACGGCCACCACGACGCAGTGCGCGTGCTGCTGGCGCATGGCGCCGACCCGCTGATTGCCAACGATAACGGCCAGCTACCCATCGCCGGTGCCGCGTTCAAGGGCGACCTGGCCATGATCCGCCTGTTGCTGGAGCACGGCGTACCGGTGGACGCCGCCGCGCAGGATGGCCGCACCGCGCTGATGCTGGCGGCCATGTTCAACCGCAGCGAAATCCTCGACTACCTGCTGGCCCAGGGGGCCGACCCGGCCCGTCAGGATGCCCGTGGTACCACCGCGTTGATGGCAGCGCAAACCATGGGGGCCGTGGACGCCGCAGCGCGCCTGCAAGTGCTGGCCGGCTAACCGCAAGGGGGCATTTGCGGCTATCCTTGGCGACTTTTCACCCGTCGCAGGCCCCCTTTCATGAAAACTCAGTTGCTCGAATTCATCAGCCTCATTGGCGCTGGCTGCATGCGCGAGGAAGACATCGAGCGCATCGCCGACGAGGCCGCCCAGGCCTACGCCGACCCCGCCGCCTTCCTGGCCGCCAACCCCGACATCAACTACGACGACAGCTTCCCCATCCCGCTGGGCGAATGGGTGGTGCTGGGCAGCCTGCCGGACACCGTGGTGTTCCAGGCCGACAGCTACCAGGACCTGTTCCAGCAGATCAGCGATTCGTTCGACCAGAGTGTGCCGTTCACCCTCAAGCCCAAGCAACTGGCCCGCACCGAGCCGCTGACCGCACTCAACCGCATCCAGGTGCAGATGGGCGCTCTGAACAAAGAGGCCGGTGGTTATGTGCTGCTCAACTTCAGCCAGTTGCTGGATGACGAGCTGCAGATGGTGATGGTGGGGCAGAAAGACCTGGCGCGGGTGCTGGAGCTGGGGGCAGAGGTGGGGATCAAGGTCGAGCCTGCCCTGGAGGCATTGAAAGTGGCTGTACACATCTAAAGGCTGATGGCCCTATCGCCGGCAAGCCAGCTCCCACAGGATCACCACAGAGTTCGAAACCTGTGCTGTACCTGTGGGAGCTGGCTTGCCGGCGATAGGGCCGGTACAGTCAGCCCAGAACTTCAGCCCAGCGCGGTATCGAGGAACATCATCACCGCAAACCCACCCATCAACCCCAGGGTCGCCGCTGTCTGGTGCCCATTGCGGTGGGTTTCGGGAATCACCTCGTGGCTAACCACAAAGATCATCGCCCCCGCCGCCAGCCCCATGCTCACCGGGTAGGCCAGGGCAAAGCCGGTTGAAATCCCCAGGCCGATCACCGCACCCAGCGGCTCCATCAGCCCCGACCCGATCGCCACCAGTGCAGCCTTCAGGTTCGACAACCCGGTAGCGCGCAAGGCCAGCGCCACGGCCAGCCCCTCGGGGATGTCCTGGATGGCGATGGCGCTGGTCAGCGGCAGGCCGATGTTCATGTCGCCATTGGCAAAGCTCACGCCAATGGCCATGCCCTCAGGCAGGTTGTGCAGGGTAATCGCCAGCACGAACAACCACACCCGGCTGATGCGCTCGGCCTCCGGGCCGCACGGGCCGGTGCTTTCGTGTTCATGCGGGGTGAAGCGGTCCAGGCCCAGCATCAGCAGCACGCCCAGGCCCATGCCCAGCACCACGGTAAAGGCCGCGGCCGGGCCGTTGCCGGTAATTTCGCGGGCGGCATCCAGGCCCGGCAGAATCAGCGAAAACGAACTGGCCGCCAGCATCATGCCGGCGGCAAAACCCAGCATCACATCCTGGGTGCGCGCCCTGACATCGCGCAGCACCACCGCCAGCACCGCGCCCAGCGCCGTGGCGCCAAAGCCGGACAACCCGCCCAGTGCGGCCAGGTGCAGGTTCTCGGCGTGGTCGCCGTTCACTGCGTTCCACAGGCTTGCCCCCAGCAGTATCAGTACCACCAGCAGGCTCAGGGCCAGGCCGGCACCTATCCATGGGTTGTCGTGCATCTGTTGGCGCCAGGCGCTGACGGGCGAGGGCAGGGCAACGGGGTGGGTATGAGCGGGGGGCATGGCAACCTCGAAATCGATGGATACAGCAGTTTAAGCAGTGACCCGCGCAAACGGCCAAGGATTCCCTTCTATCGACGTGATAGCTGGCTATGCTGTGGCAAAGCCTCTGGACAGGAGTTTAGGCATGGGGTCGACGTTCAACAGCCTTGTCGGGCTGATCATCCTGGCGCTGGATATCTGGGCCATCCTCAATGTGATCAAGAGTGGCAGCGAAGTGGGCATCAAGGTGTTGTGGATCCTGCTGATCGCCTTGCTGCCGGTGGTGGGCCTGGTGATCTGGGCGATCGCCGGGCCGCGGGGGAATGTGCGGATCTGAATGGCTGTGCTGGCCCTATCGCCGGCAAGCCAGCTCCCTCAGGTACCCCACAATGCCAGGGCCTGTGGTGATCCTGTGGGAGCTGGCTTGCCGGCGATAGGGCCGGAACAGACAAAAGCGGCAACACCCCCGTGACAAAATTTTCACATTGGTTTAAACAGAATCCGCACCCGCACAATGCTGCGTTGGTATACACCTGCGCCATCTCCGCAAACCCGCAATCCTAGGACCTTCCCATTCATGGCTAACCCGGACGCCTTGAAGCAACGGGGCGCGCGAGCGTCGTTCTCGCCCACCCTGAAATCCCACCTGGCCTACACGCTGCTCAGCGGCCTGGTGATCATGCTGATGCTCAGCCTCGTGCGCCTGGCGCTGCTGGTCTACAACAGCGACATGATCGGCGATACCCCCAACGCGACCGTCGCCGAAGGCTTCCTCAACGGCTTGCGCTTCGACCTGCGGGTGGTGGTGTACATCAGCATTCCGCTGCTGCTGGCCATCCTCAGCCCCTGGGCCATGGCCCGGCGTGGCCTGTTCCGTTTCTGGCTGACCATCACCTCGAGCGTAGTGATGTTCCTCGGCCTGATGGAGATGGACTTCTATCGCGAGTTCCACCAGCGCCTCAACGGCCTGGTATTCCAGTACATCAAGGAAGACCCGAAGACCGTGCTGAGCATGCTCTGGTACGGCTTCCCGGTGGTGCGCTACCTGCTGGCCTGGCTGTTCGGCACCTGGCTGCTGAGCCTGCTGTTCAAGGGCATCGACCGCATGACCCGTGGCAATGGCGACGGCGAGGTCACTCTGCAGCGCCGCGCGGCGCCGTGGTACAACCGCCTGGCGGTGTTCATGGTGATCCTGCTGGTGGCCGTGGTCGCCGCCCGTGGCACCCTGCGCCAGGGCCCGCCGATGCGCTGGGGTGATGCCTTCACCACCGATTCCAACTTCGTCAACCAGCTGGGCCTGAACGGCACCCTGACCCTGATCGATGCTGCCAAGAGCCGCTTCGGCGAAGACCGCGCCAACATCTGGAAGCCGGTGCTGGAGCAGGACGTGGCCACGCAGAGCGTGCGCGAGCAGCTGCTGACCGCCAACGACACCCTGGTCGATGCCGACGAGGCTGCCATCCGCCGCGACTTCGTGCCGCCGGCCGAGCGCACCCTGCCGATCAAGAACGTGGTGGTGATCCTGATGGAAAGCTTCGCCGGCCACTCGGTGGGCGCGCTGGGCAGCCCCAACAACATCACCCCGTACTTCGACAAGCTGGCCAAAGAGGGCCTGCTGTTCGACCGCTTCTTCTCCAACGGCACCCATACCCACCAGGGCATGTTCGCCACCATGGCCTGCTTCCCCAACCTGCCAGGCTTCGAATACCTGATGCAGACCCCGGAAGGCGGCCACAAGCTGTCCGGCCTGCCAGCCTTGCTCAGCGCCCGCGATTACGACGACGTGTACGTCTACAACGGCGACTTTGCCTGGGACAACCAGTCCGGGTTCTTCGGCAACCAAGGCATGACCACCTTCATTGGCCGTAACGACTTCGTCAACCCGGTGTTCTCCGACCCGACCTGGGGCGTGTCCGACCAGGACATGTTCGACCGCGGCGCCGAAGAGCTGGCCAAGCACGATGGCAAGAAGCCGATCTACGCGCTGCTGCAGACCCTGTCCAACCATACCCCGTACGCGCTGCCCAAGGACCTGCCGGTAGAGCCGGTAACCGGCCAGGGCCGCCTGGACGAGCACCTGACCGCCATGCGCTATTCGGACTGGGCGCTGGGGCAGTTCTTCGAGAAGGCGCGCAAGGAGCCGTACTTCAAGGAAACTCTGTTCGTCATCGTTGGCGACCATGGCTTTGGCAACCACCAGCAGGTCACCGAGCTGGATCTGGGCCGCTTCAACGTGCCGCTGCTGCTGATTGCCCCGGGCATCCAGGAGAAGTTCGGTGCGGTCAACCACACCGTGGGTACCCAGGTCGACATCGTGCCGACCATCATGGGCCGCCTGGGTGGCCAGGCCCGTCACCAGTGCTGGGGTCGCGACCTGCTCAACCTGCCTGAGGGCGACCAGGGCGTGGGCATGATCAAGCCATCGGGCAGCGAGCAGATCGTCGGCCTGGTGCAGGGCGACCGCATCCTGATCGAGTCCAAGGACATGACCCCGCGCATGTACCGCTACCAGCTGGGCAGCGAGTTCAAGGCCGAGCTGATCGAAAGCCCGGACCAGCCGGAAATGCTGAAGAAGCTGGAAGCGTATATCCAGACCGCGACCAAGAGCTTGCTGGATAACACTGCCGGTGTAGTGCACGGCACGCCGAAGTAGATCGGGGCCGTTTCACGGCCCATTCGCGGGCACGCCCGCTCCCACAGGTACAGCACAGGTTTCGGACCTTGTGGTGGCCCTGTGGGAGCGGGCGTGCCCGCGAATGGGCCCAACACAAATCCCTCAGACTGAACATTCTCCCCACCTCAAGGTCACTTGTTTCAGGCATCACACACCCGGTGTTCGTTGACTTAGAGGGTTCGTTCAATGAAAGAGTGGGAAGTCATCTTTGCCGACCAGAAGGGCGTGCTCACCACCCTGACGCTGCACGGCGACCAGTGCCCCAGCGAGGAGGACGCCGCGCGGGCCATCCGTTCGCACCTGTTCCCGGTGATGGACGAGCTGGACCTCAACGACTTCCAGGACCGCACTGTTTCACCCACCGCACGCTGGCTCAAGGAACAGAGTGGCGTGACCATCACCAGCATCCACGAAACGCCCTGAACCACACGTTTGCGTGGTGCCCTGGCAGGCACTACGCTGCAAGAAGGTGCCGGCCTATTCTGCGGGTCGGCACCGCATCCCTTCGCGTCTTGCATCAGCTCGAACTGCCCGGCCGCTGCCGGCAGGTGCGTAGTGCACGGAAAGTCTATCCATCGCATTATTCAGGAGGACGTTTCATGAGCAGCCAGAACGACGATATCAGCAGCAACGTCCTGCGCCAGATGAAGGCAGGCGGTTTCGACTTCACCCAGATCCACCCCATCGAGTTCTACGCCATATTCCCCGACGAAGCAGGGGCCCGCCGCGCGGCCGGGCAGTTTCGCGGTGAATCGCTGAATGCCCAGGTCAAGGAGCTGGGCGACGGTGCCTGGCATCTGGAGCTGAGCAAGGTCATGTATGCCACCCATGGCGGGATTGGCGACTTCGAAGAGGCCTTCGAGCAGCTGGTGACACCTTATGGCGGTGAGGTGGAAGGGTGGGGGGTCAAGCAGGAGCGGCCCATAGCCTGAGAGTTTTGTGTTGCCTTCTTCGCGGGCTTGCCCGCTCCCACAGGTATCTCACGGCCTTCAAGCCTGTGGTGATCCTGTGGGAGCGGGCA
Organism: Pseudomonas sp. B8(2017); assembly: GCF_002113575.1. Lineage (NCBI taxonomy): Bacteria > Pseudomonadati > Pseudomonadota > Gammaproteobacteria > Pseudomonadales > Pseudomonadaceae > Pseudomonas > Pseudomonas sp. B8(2017). Next base: position 162,528 of record NZ_NEIO01000011.1, read on the forward strand.
AGCCCGCGAAGAAGCACACACGGCCCTCAAGGCCTGCGCCCAGTCATATGCCTCAAATAGGCCAGCAATTCATCCAGCTCCGTTTCACTCAAGACACTTTCTGCAAACCCCGGCATCTTCGCCTGCGGCCACTGCCGCAGGCTCTGTGGGTCACGAATCAGCTGGCGTAGATATTCAGGCCGAAAATACTCGGTCGGGTTATGCGGCACATTCAGGTCCGGCCCCACCTGGGCATCCCCCGCGCCGTTCAGCCGGTGACACGCCAGGCAGTTCTGCTGGAACAAGGCAAAGCCCCGGCGCACCGGGCTGTCGGCCGGCAGCTTCGGGTCGGGCAGCAGCGCCGGAAAACGCGCCTCGACAGAAGCCAGCTTGCGAATCGTGGAAATCTGGAACGGCCACTGCTCCGGGCGGATGCCGCCTGCCTGCGGTGCAGTCCACACCAGGTAGAACGGCCCCGCACTCGGCTTGCCCTGGCCCAGTGGTGGCCACGGCCGGCCCGGCTCCTCCACCGCCAGCCAGGCCTGTGCCGGCCCGTGCTGCAACAGTGGCGCCGCCGGCATTTCGGCGGCAAAACCGTCCAGCGCCACCGCCTGCAGGTGGTCGCTGGCGTTCACGCCATCCAGCAGCGCGGCCAGCGGCACCGCCCGATAATGCATGGGCTGCTTGTAGGAAACGTCCTGGTCGATGCTGATGTCCCGGGCCTGCGGGTGGTCGAGCAGTTCGGCACTGCTCCACTGGCGCGTCGTGGAGCCCAGTTCAAGGTGCAGTTGCGCCGCCGACAGCGGCAGGCTCAGAAGCAACACTAACAGTGCAAGGCAGTGGCGCATGGATAATCTCCGACCATCAAGGCCAGCAGGTTACCTGTGCGTTGCCTGTTGGCGCCACAGCGGCAGTCAGCCGAACAAACGTGTGAGGTTCGGCAGGATCAGCAGCAAAGTCGTGGCGAAGAGAATGAGCCCAGCTTGGCGAATTTTCGATTGTCTGAACATGGCGGACCGCCTTCTTGTTGTTATTCCTGAATACCCGTTGGCTTCCCTGTCGCGCTTCGGGTCGATCGCAGTGGCGTTGCGTGACGCCTGAACTGCCTGCCTCTTGAAAGTGGATATACAACCAACAGTAGGGTGTGCGTCATCCATGTTTGAGAACCCTTTGTTCTAATACTGTAGTTCGTTGATTTCGTCTGGCTATGAGGCCAAGTGCCAGCCAGCTGGCATGCTCTGGCTAGACGGTGGCGCAAGTGCCAGCAGGGCACCGACGAAATGTGACCGTTCGTCAGTGCGGCCTACTTGCTTGTACGTGCCTTTCGCGTCAGTCTCTACAGCAGATTCCCACCCATGTCGTTCAGGACTACCCCTATGTCGTTACGCATCTGCATCCTTGAAACCGATGTCCTGCGACCGGAGTTGACCGCGCAGTACCAGGGCTACGGCAGGATGTTCGAGCAGCTCTTCTCGCGTCAGCCGATCGCCGCCGAATTTCGTGTGTACAACGTGATGAATGGCGATTACCCCGCCGACAACGAAGTGTTCGATGCCTACCTGGTGACGGGCAGCAAGGCCGACTCGTTTGGTACCGACCCGTGGATCCAGACCCTCAAGGTCTACCTGCTGAAGTTGTACGAGCGTGGCGAGAAGCTGCTGGGTGTGTGTTTCGGCCACCAGTTGCTGGCGTTGACCCTGGGTGGCAAGGCCGAGCGTGCCGAGCAGGGCTGGGGCGTGGGTATCCACCGCTATTCGCTGGCGGCCCATGCGCCGTGGATGGACCCGGAGGTGTCGGAGCTGACCTTGCTGATCAGCCACCAGGACCAGGTGACCGAGCTGCCGGAAGGCGCCACGGTGATCGCCTCCAGCGATTTCTGCCCGAACGCTGCGTACCACATTCGTGACCAGGTGCTGTGCTTCCAGGGGCACCCCGAGTTCGTGCACGACTACTCCCGCGCACTGCTCGATGCGCGCCAGCAGTATCTGGGTGATGAGGTGTACCACAAGGCCGTGGCTAGCCTGGCCACCGAGCACCAGGGCGACCTGGTGGGGGAGTGGATGTTGCGGTTTATCCAGCACCCGGTGAGCAAACACGACGCGGCGTGAGGGGCCGGGGGCTGCTTCGCAGCCCAATCGCCGGCAAGCCAGCTCCCACAGGGGCATCACAGGCCTGAGACTTGTGCGGTCCTTGTGGGAGCTGGCTTGCCGGCGAAAGGGCCGCAAAGCGCCCCGACAATCTCAAAGCCAGCCCGATTTCTTGAAGCTGGCATACAACCCCGAACACCCCGCCGCAATCACCCCCAGCACCCCGAAGTACCCATAGTGCCACCCCAGCTCCGGCATGTTCTCGAAGTTCATCCCGTAAACCCCGGCAATTGCCGTGGGGAACGCCAGGATCGCCGCCCAGGCTGCAAACTTGCGCTGCACGATGCTCTGCCGTGACGACTCCAGCAGCATGCCGATCTCGATGGTCTGGCTGGCGATGTCGCGGATGCCTGCCAGGTCCTCCATCTGCCGCGTCACGTGGATCTGCACATCACGGAAGTACGGGCGCATGTTCTTGTCGATGAACGGGAAGCTCAGGCGCTGCAGTTCCTCGCTCACTTCCACCATCGGTGCCACGTAGCGGCGCAGGCGCAGGATGTCGCGGCGCAGGCTGTGCAAGCGGCGGATATCGTCCTCTTGCAGCGAACCGCCCAGAACGCTCTGCTCCAGCTCTTCGATCTCGCCATGAATGGCCTCGCTGACCGGCTGGTAGTTCTCGGTGACAAAGTCGAGCAGGGCGTACAGCACGAAGTCTTCGCCGTGCTCCAGCAGCAACGGCCGCGCCTCGCAGCGCTGGCGCACCAGGGCATAGGATTTCGAGTGGCCGTTGCGGCAGGTGATAATGTAGCCGTTGCCGGCGAAGATGTGGGTTTCGATGAACTCCAGCTTGCCTTCGTGGCGCACCGGCGAATAGGTGACGATGAACAGGGCGTCGCCAAAGGTTTCCAGCTTGGGCCGGCTGTGCTTTTCCAGGGCGTCTTCGATAGCCAGTTCGTGCAGGTTGAACTGGCACTGCAGGTTGGCCAGCTCCTCTGCGTTGGGCTCTTCCAGGCCGATCCATACAAAGTGCCCCGGCTTGCGCGCCCACTCGCTGCCTTCATCGATGCTGATGTTGGTGACCTTTCTGCCGGCGCTGTACACCGCCGATGCCACGACTCGACCCATGGTTGTTCGCTTATTCCGGTTGGACACGGGTTACAGCTTGGGCTGTAGTGGGCTCAAGAGCAACCTAGCGCTTGGCCAGTTCCCCTTCCATGCGGTCGATGCATTGCTGCATCTGCCCCCGGCACTGTTCGATCAGCGCCGGCAGGTCCTGCAGGGTCATGCCCGCCGTGGCGATCGGTGGCAGCGAGCGCACGATCACCGTGCGCTGGCGCCAGCTGTTCAGGCTCAGGCGCCCGGCATAGCGGCTGACGCATACCGGCACGATCGGCACACCGGCCTCGATGGCCATGTGAAACGCGCCTTTCTTGAAGGCCAGCAGGTGCTCGCCGGGATTGCGCGTGCCTTCGGGGAAAATCCAGATCGAGGTATCGTCCTGCAGCACCCGAGTGGTCTTCTGCATGGCCTTGCGTGCCTGGTAGGCGTTCTTGCGGTCGACCAGCACGTTGCCACCCAGCCAGAACAGCTGGCCGAACAGCGGGATCCAGCCCAGGCTTTTCTTGCCGATGGCGACGGTGCGCTGCGGCACCACCTGGCCTAGCACGAACAGGTCGAAGTTGGACTGGTGGTTGGCGACGATCACGCAGCCTGGCGGCTGATCCCACAGCGGACCGACTTCGGCCTTGACCCTGATGCGCATCAGCCAGGTGGCCGGCAGGCTGTAGAGGCGGGCGAACAGGCGGCTGTTGTCGGGGTTGAAGGGACGGCACAGGCCAATGACCAGGCCCAGGGTACCAACCACAAGGAAATGCAGCGCCAGCAGGAACATGCGCAATGAATAAAGCATGGTACGACTCACACCAGACAGTCGTCGGGCAGTGTACGGATGTGCACTGGTTGGGGCAAACCCTGGTGCAAGCCTGCTGCGGCCTCTTCGCGGGCTTGCCCGCTCCCACAGGTACAGCGTTGCCCTCGGCTCTGGCGCTGTCCCTGTGGGAGCGGGCAAGCCCGCGAAGAGGCCGGCCCGGCTAACCCATATGCTGCTGGTCCAGTTCGATCGCCTTGTCCAGCGCTTCCAGCAGCCCTTTGCGCACCTTCAGCTTGGTGTTCTTGTGCGCCAGCATGTTCAGCTTCTTCAGCTCTCGCGCCGCCGCCAGTGCCGCTTCCTGCAACTGCTCGGCCGGCACGACCTTGTCGAGGAAGCCTGCGTCCACCGCGCCCTGCGGGTCAAACACCTCGGCATTGATCACCGAGCGGTGGAAGGCCGAGCGGCGCAGGCGGTCGCGGGCCAGTTCGATACCGGCATGGTGCATGGTCATGCCGATCTGCACTTCGTTCAGGCACACCTTGTACGGCCCTTCGACGCCAATGCGATAGTCGCCCGACAGCAGCAGGAAGGCACCCTTGGCCACGGCATTGCCCGGGCAGGCGACTACCACCGGGAACGGGTGCGAAAGCAGGCGGCGGGCGAGGGTGGAGCCGGCGGTGACCAGGCTGACTGCTTCCTTGGGGCCGCTGGTCATCACCTTGAGGTCGTAGCCGCCAGACAGGATGCCCGGCTGCCCGGTGATGATCACCACCGCACGCTCCTGCGTGGCGCGGTCTAGCGCGGCGTTGAAGGCGGCGATGACGTCTGGCGAGATGGCGTTGACCTTGCCGTTGTTCAGGGTCAGGGTAACGATGCCGTCTTCGGCGTGGTAGGTAATCAGCTCGCTCATGGCAGAGTCCTTTTGTTGGCGTGGCGACGACGTTACCCAGCGCCAGGGGCGAGGTAAAGCAGTAAGGCTGACTGGTCGGTCAGCGTTCGCCGGGGCTCAAATGCAAATGCATGAAAAAATTGAAAAAAATGCTTGCCAAAGGGAAGGTCTTTCACTAAATTAGCGCACCTCGACAGGCTGCAAGGCTTGAAGAGAAACGGTGAAGTGTCCGAGTGGTCGAAGGAGCACGCCTGGAAAGTGTGTATACGAGAAATCGTATCAAGGGTTCAAATCCCTTCTTCACCGCCACATTCTACGAAGAGCCCCCGAGCTGAGAAGCCGGGGGCTTTTTGTTTTTGGGGCCTTTGGGGGCCGCTTTGCGGCCCTTTCGCGACACAAGGCCGCTCCTACAAGCGTGCGCGGTCTCCTGTAGGAGCGGCCTTGTGTCGCGAAAGGGCTGCAAAGCAGCCCCAAAAAATCTAGAAGGTAACCGAAGCCGAAAGCCGAGCCGTCCGCGGCGCCCCCTGGAACAGGTAGTTATCCCCCAGGTAATCCCCCACATCGCGCCAATAACGCTTGTCGAACACGTTATCCACAGTCAGCCGCAGCACCGTGTCATACCCCCCGATACGCGTGCGGTAGCGGCTACCCACATCGAACACCGTATACCTACCAACTTCCACATTCCCCGCCTGGCTCGCATACTTGCTGGCGCTGTAGCGCGCCCCGCCCAGCAGTGCCAAGCCCGGTACCGGCAGGGTGTATTCCGCCTGCAGCGCCGCCCGGAACCTGGGCACGTTGATCGCCTGGTGGCCTTCATAGGCATCGGTATCGCTGTTCTGCACCCGCGCCCGAATCGCCGCAGCGCTGGCCTGCACCTGCAGGTTCGAGGTCACCCAGCCGCTGGCGCCCAGTTCCAGGCCGGTGTTCTTCTGCTGGCCTTGCTGCACGTAGGTGAAGTGGCCGGCGCCGTCCGGGCGGGCGTACTGGTATGCCTGGCGTATCTGGAACAGTGCGGCGCTGAAGCTCAGGCCTTGCCAGTCATGCTTGAGGCCCAGTTCCAGTTGGTGCGAGGTCGTCGGTGCCAGGATTTCGAATTTGTTCTCGGCGAACCACGGTGCGGTGCCGCCTGCCGACAGGCCTTTGGAATAACTGGCATATACCGTGGTATCCGGCTGCGGCTTGTAGATGAGCGCGGCGTTGGGCAGCAACTCGTACTGCCGGGTATGGCGACCGGCAACGCCGTCCTCATTCCAGGTTTTCTCGTCCAGGCGTACTTCACGGGCACCCAGTACGGTCTGCCAGTGCTCGTTGAAGCTGATGCGGTCGCTCACGAACAACCCGTACTGGCGGCTGTCCAGGCGACGTTCGCTAGACCTGATGGGCTTGTCGGATGGATCAAAGGCCGGTGCACCCGTGTAGATGTTGCCTGTACCTACCCATTCCATATAGCTGGGGCGCTGATCCAGCGTGCGCCGCTGCGCACTGGTGCCCACGGTCAGCTCATGCCCCACGCCCAGCGCATCGAAACGCCCGTTGAGCATGGCCTGCGCCTCGTCGGTACGGCGGGTGTCGTCGGGGCTGCGGAAGTCGTAGATGTCGTAGTCGCCGTTGCTGCCGAAGAACGCGCCTTCGCTCGAACCCCAGGCAAACGAGCTGTAGTCATCGATAACCACCTTGCTGCGCGAGGCGCTCAAGGTCCCGGTCCAGGCTTCGTTGAAACGGTACTCGAAGCGCCCACCCAGGTTCAGCGAATCGTTCTGCACCGGCTTGGCCCAGTGTTGGTAGGCCAGGCGGTCGTCGGGGTCGATGCCATGGGGTACTTCGCTGCCACCGAGCAGCTGGTAACCCGGCACCGAGCGCTGTTCGCGGTGCTGGTATTCGGCATCCAGCTGCAGGGTGGCATCCGGGTTGATCTGCCAGTCGAAGGCCAGCGAGGCGAAGTCGCGCTTGCCGTCGGCGTGGTCGACGTAGGAGCGGATGTCTTCATGGGCCAGGTTGGCCCGCAGGCCGAACTGCCGCTCGCTGCCGAACCAGCCGCCCAGATCGGTGGCCAGGTAGCGCTCGCCTTGTTCGTTGGTCGAGACCGTGACGCTGCGCACGTCTTCGGCGCGCTTGGTCACGTAGTTGATCAGGCCGCCCGGCTCCGACACGCCGCTCTGCAGCCCGGACAAACCCTTGAGCAGCTCCACCTGCTGCTTGTTCTCCAGGGCCACGTTCTGCTCGCCGGCGATGGTCTGGCCATTGATACGGTAGCTGCTGGTGGCATTCAGCTCGAAGCCGCGCACGTTGAAGTTTTCGTAGTAGCCGATGGGGGCATAGCTTTCACCCACCGAGGCGTCGCTTTGCAGCACCTCGCTGAGCTGGCGCACCTGGCGGTCTTCCAGCAGTTGCTGGTTGAACACGCTGATCGAGGCCGGGGTGTCGAGCAGGGGCGCGGGCTGGAAGCCGCCTACTGCTGCCTGGCGTGCCTGGTAGCCGTCGTTGGTGTAGGTGTCGGACACCTGCAGCGGGGCCAGTAGCACGCTGTCTTCGGCAAGCACATGGGGGCAATGCAGGGCCAGGCCCAGGCTGAGCAGGCTCAGGGGGAGGCGGGGGT